>NZ_OOGT01000256.1 GCF_900323515.1 Acinetobacter stercoris
ATATATATATATTTATACTTTTATGTGAATTAATTCAAATTAAACCTCATAAATACTTTCCATTCAAGCAAAATGACACTCAATAAAATTCAATCAATATTAGTTTAAGGTTTATACTGTCAAATATAACTGTTGTTTCTTACTACATTCAGGCAAAATAGCCTCTCTATTTTCTTTAAATTGTCTATGACAAAACGTTTTTACCATCGTTGGCTTCCATCCCCCGATTCAGTCAAAAACTCAAAAATACTCAAGATTTTTGGTGACAGTGCCTTAAATCCTGTTCTTTGGTATGTCAATAAAAAATCGATTTCTCGCGCAATGTTAATCGGTACATTTTGGGGAATACTTCCCATCCCATTTCATAGCGTTCTGATTATGTTATGTGTCATTTTATTTGATGCAAATCTACCAATAAGTTTAATGCTAGCCTGGATTATGAATCCATTTACAATCATTCCAATTCTCTATTTTGCTTTCTGGATTGGAACCAAGATTTATAATGTTCATATGATCAATAATGAAATGATTTTAGGTATTTTACACCAAGTTGTTCGTTGGATAAAAAATCTTGGACATGGTTATGTTGACCTGAGTCTGGCTAAAATTCTATTGACAGGTCTGATTATCGAAGCAGCGATTTTTGCCATTTTAGCTTATTTTATTACTAGATTGGTCTGGCAATATCATGTTTATCAAAAATGGCAAAAACGCTAATCCAATAAATTGAAATTATTTTTTTGCTGCTAGTTGCGCTTTCATATATTCACTAGCCACATTCAAAACAAAATCCTGACACGCTTCTCCCGTCCCGGCATCATAGTCACCACCATTAGTAAGGTTATTGGATAAAATACGAATTCCTAAAAAAGGTACATTAAATTGATATGCAATTTGTGCGACTGAAGCAGCTTCCATCTCCTCGACTGAGGTTTGATAATGAGTTCGGAAAAATGCTATACGATCTAATTCATTATTCCACACATCAGTAGATCCAATTGTTCCCTCAACAACATTGCCTTTTGTATAATGCTGTTTTGCAATGAACGCAGCTTTAATCAATTGTTCATTTCCCTGAAACTTTCTTATCGCAATTGGTTCAGGATCTGACTCATCATCTGGTAATACGTCAAATGCCTCATTCCAGTCCAAGGTATTAGATCCTTGACCCAATGCTTTTTTAGGTGTTTTAAATGCACCTATATTGGTTGAATATCGACCTAATACGATATCATAAACTTTTAAGGCTGGATCATGCCCACCTGCGGTTCCCTGATTAATAATCGCAATAGGCTTATAACGTTCTATTGCCAATGCTGTAGCGGCAGCTGAATTTGACATCCCCATCCGGGTCTTGGAAATGACGACAGGGTAACCTTGATAAGTACCTTTCCAAAACTTCCATCCACCTATAGTTTCTACATTCACATTATCCAGTTTAGCTGCCATACGTTCAGACTCAATGGGTAGCGCTCCCTGAATAATAATTGGTTGTAGACTTTTTGAAGCCTCTTGAGCGGTTTGCGTTTTGGAAGAATCGTGCTCATTACATGCTGAAAATACAGTGATGCTGCTTATGATTAAAATCAACAAAATTTTTTTAAATCGCATAAAAGTATCTGTAATTTTAAAATTGGAGAACATGAGTTTATGCAATGTTTATACCAAAGGATATTGATATTTCACATCGAAATAAAGCACTCCTATTTGATGCGAAATGCTTTATCTATCTTGTTTAAATCAGTTTAATACGACTTCTATTAGCTCAGAAGTACCTGTTGACTGATCCCCTGTTAACCACTGCCAGGTTTCTTCTATTTTAATCACATCATTTTCTAATAAAACGATTTTACTTTGGCATAAACCTGCTTTTAATTCTCCGGCAACAGTCAAATGCTGGTAGCAAATTTCAAAATTGTAATCATCCAGCATTTTCCCAACAATAGAACCTTTGACTACAAAACCACCAGAATAGGTTGCAGTAATCACCCCATTTTTTTGATTGTAATAAAAACGGGTCGCACTATTTACATCTCCATTAGATGTATTTGTCAGACTCATAAAGACTTTATTGTTGAGCAAATTCAGCATTTCAGGTATCCCTTTAGAAAAACAGCTCACAGTTGTGAGCTACTTATTAGATACTTATATCAGAAAATACGCTTTTGGTCTTTTTCGACTTTAGGCAACCATGATGCAATTTTTTCCGCAATTTCGATATAACTTTCGGCAGTATCATCATCCGCTATTACTGAAGGTTTTCCTGCATCTACATTTTCGCGGATTTTAACGTTTAATGGTAAACGTCCAAGGAGTGGAATATGGTATTGTTCTGATAATTGATCCCCACCTCCTGTACCAAAAATCTGTTCTTCATGTCCACAGTTCGAACAAATATGCGTTGACATGTTCTCGACAACACCAATCACAGGAATCTGGACTTTGTTAAATAACTCAATACCTTTTACAGCATCCATCAAAGCCACATTTTGTGGAGTCGTTACAATAACTGCACCAGTAACAGGTATGCGCTGTGCGAGTGTTAACTGGATATCCCCAGTCCCTGGTGGCATATCAATCACCAGTATATCCAGATCAGGCCACAAGGTCTGATTAAACAATTGCATCAATGCACCTGTTGCCTTTGCTCCCCTCCAGGCTACTGGCGTATTTTCCGCACCGATTAAATGACCAATTGACAGTACGGGCATACCATAAGCATCTAGTGGTACAAAGTTTTCGGCCTCGATCATGGGAGTTTTTCCGGCATTTCCCAGCATGGTTGGAATACTTGGACCATAGATATCCGCATCCAGCACACCGACTTTAAGTCCTAACTTTTGTAATGCAAGTGCAAGGTTAACTGTAGTTGTTGATTTTCCTACACCACCTTTACCTGAAGAAACCAATATCACATTTTGAATACGGGGATGTTTTGGCACATCTCTTTGCTGTGGTGCTGATTTTTGAATAGGCGGATTATTTGGATCAGTTTCTGTTTTAGGTGAAGCATCAACGACAGGAGGTAAATTAGTATTTGCAGATTTTTCATGTGAATGCGACTGACTTGAACAACCATGTCCAGATTCACCATGTTGAATCTTTTGCTGAATCACATGCATATTTAGTTCTTGAATTCCACATTTTTCCAAAGCATCTGCCAGATCATCATGAATCTGCTGTAAATGATTTGCTTCATCTGGATAGGTATTAATTGTGATTTGTAAAACACGTCCTTCCACATTGAGCTGTGTTATTCGATCTTTTAGTGCATTTTCTGAACCTGGCAAGATATAGTTTTGTAATACTTGCTGAATTTCTTCTTCTTTCACCTCCTGTGATGGTGAAAAAACAGATTTTAAAGAAGAAAGCCAAGACATATGTTTACTCCAGATACTGATATTCTGCTAAGTCTTTATAGTTTAGCGGTAAAAATGCTTTAGAGTAAGACAACTTTTATAAAGCTTTTTGAATGTCGTTATTATTCCAACCAATTTAGTACACTTTAAAAGGTTCAAACATGATTTTCGATCAAGTTTGAACCCTTTCATAGAGCAATTCAGATTAAAACTAGCCCTGATCATCTTTTTTAAAAGAGTTTAATTTATCTGTTGCAGCTTTTTTGAGTTCATCAAATTTGGCACTTGCCTGTTCCTTTAACTCATCAAACTTGACAGTAGCATCATGCTTCAGTTCGGCTGCTTTTAGTTTTGCCTCTTCCAGTTTATGACTTGCCTCAGTTTTGAGATGGTCTAATTTCTCTTGAGTAGCAGACTTAAGGTCCTCTGCTTTGGCTTTAGCATCGTCTACTTTTTCATCAAATGCAGCTTTGCTTTCTGCATGTTTCGATTCAGCTTCGTGTTTTAAATCATTGAGTTTTTTTTCACCTTCAAGTTTTGCTTCTTGAGCATTATGTTTTAGATCATTAATAGTCTTTTCACCTTGCAATTGGGCTTCTTTTGCCTTGAGCTTCAGATCATCACCGAGTTCCGATGCAGTTTGTTTTAAATCATCTAGTTTATTATCAGCCATTGTTCATACCCTCTTGATTTGTAAATAAATTTAAAAATGAGTTCATGCTCAAACGTATTATTTAGTTATATAGCTTCTTGTGACTATTTAAACCCCAAAATGCAATTTGCAATAAATACCATACAAAATGTTACTCATGAACTTTTTTGCTAATTTAAAAAGAAATTATGATAAAAATGAAATTTAGCATTGTTAATTTCATTATTTATGAAATCTTAAAATTTACTTTTTCCAAAATCAGAGTTTAAAAAAATATAAAATCTTTTGCCGATCCAAAAACCTATTAAAAAAAGCGCATAACTGAATAAATACCCTAAAACAATCATCAACATTACCATCAAAAAAATTGTTATTGATTCATATTCAAAAGGAAACATATTTAGAAAAGCAATAAACAGATAAATACATAAATAAATCCCTGCTGAATGCAAAATTTGCTTTTTTGAAAATACTTTTTCAGGAGGGGGTAAAATAGGCTTTGTTGCATAAAAGGAATTCATCCCCATACAGTTTAGATGAATACAGAATCAAAAAGCCGCTACAAAACAACCAACTGGGCTGAGTACAATCAGGCTTTACGCCAACGGGGTGCTTTCACTATTTGGTTTGATCCCCAAATGCAATGGTATGCAATGCCTACAGGCAAAAAAGGATGTCAACCGACCTACTCTGATACTGCCATTCAGTTTGCCCTGACAATACGCAACCTGTTCCAACTGGCTTTACGTCAAACACAGGGTTTTATTCAAAGCCTCTTTCAACT
>NZ_OOGT01000109.1 GCF_900323515.1 Acinetobacter stercoris
GGGATAAAGAGGTCTCTTTAGGGGTAATCTGAATCATCTTTGCCCAGTCAAAACTGCATTGGTAAAGCGCCTGAATTTCATCTGGACGAATTTGATTGGTGTTAAAGATATCCAGCAATAATAGCTGGGCATAGACCTGATAGATATTATTTAAAGAATAATGTGTACCTTGAATTAAATTTATATTGACGAATGCCTCGTTGTTTTTAAACGCTAGATCATAAAGGGAATGAATAATAATCCATTGTTGTGTAATGGCACTGGTATAAAGCATTTGCTGCTTATAAAGCAGGCCACTCAATTGTTGTAGAGCATAGTATGTTGAAAGCAAACGGGCAGTTTTTAGATGTTTTTTCTGAATAAGTGACAGCAGTGTAAATTTTGTCTGCGATAATTGCTCATCGCTCCGTCGTACAATATCGAGATAGATACAAATAAAGTAACCTCGAATGTTCAAACCTAGTTCAATAATATGCTCGTTACGATCAGAATGAATGAGGCTCTGATTGAAAAAGAATTTTTCGAGGCTTGTTAGAATATTCTCAATATTGGGATGCAAAGCCTGGATTAAATCAAACCTCAAGGTCTCGGTACATTGAAGTTCTGATAATTCAAGTAGGGCATTTAATATGGCACGTGAGGCATCGCCTAGAGGCATGATAGATAAAGAAAGTGCCCAGGTGCTTACAGCATTTACGTTAGGTGCAGCGAAACTCAGGGTTTCTCGCGTCAACTGTCTCGGATGTTGAAAAGCTTCTGTAATTTCTTTATTGGTCATGCCTAAAATATACTCTATAGAGTGGGATTCCCATAAAGGGGAGTTTTATTTTTCTCTCCTGCTATTTCCCGTACCAGCTTTGGAACCAAATAACCAGGTAAACTTGCAAGAACTTCAGTATAGATTTTATCTATTTGATCAGCTTCCAAATCAAAGTGATGTGCCCCCTTTACTTTGTCTAGTACATGTAAATAGTAAGGCATGACGCGTGCATCAAATAAACGGTAACTAAGATCAATGAGTGCCTGTGCTGAATCATTCACACCTTTAAGTAAAACTGCTTGATTGAGTACAGTAATATTTTCAGATACTAAACGAAAAAGTTTACTACAGGTGTGTGCATCAAGCTCTTGAGCATGGTTGGAGTGTACCACTAGAATAATGCGTAGCCTACTGTTTTTTAATAAAGAAATGAGGTCTTCATCAAGTCTTTCAGGGATAACGATAGGAACTCGTGAGTGAATTCTCAGTATTTTAATTTGTTCGAGAGATTCTAGGCGTTCTATCCAGAGTGCCAATTTCCGGTTGGATAAAGTTAATGGATCTCCACCACTTAAAATCACTTCATTGACATCAGGCTGATGTTCTAAATATTGTTTTATATTTAGCCAGTCTTCATTTTTAGGAAGGTTTTCTTGGTATGGAAAATGGCGTCGAAAACAATATCTACAATGTATGGCACATGCACCAGTTAATGTAAGTAAAAATCTGGATTTATACTTATGCAATACTCCGGGAAGCTGGTTGGCTGCTTCCTCACCAAGAGGGTCTGTTACAAAACCTGTATGTTCTTCTAATTCGAGATGATGCGGTAAAACTTGTAATAATAATGGATCAAGTGCATTACCAGATTGCATTTTATTTACAAAAGCCCGGGGTACACGTAATTTGAATTGTTCAGATGCCAGTATGGCACCAGACAAAAGTTGATCCTGAGATAGATCCAGCACATTTAACAGTTCTTGAGGGTCAGTGATCAGGTTGCTGAGCTGAGACTGCCAGTTTTGCTCTTGATATAAATAGTTTATCATGCCACAAGTGAATCATAAGGTGAGTAGGGTTTACAGCCAGTTGACAGTTTGAAATTGTCGAGTCATTAAGACTCATGCTGTAAAACAGGCGAGAAGCTAGACAATACATAGATAATTGTCAAGTCAAACCTTATATGTGCAATTTTGCTACATTGTGAATATTGGATATAAATTACTCATTTTTATCCAGATGCTCACAAATCAAATTATAATTCATTTCTGGATGAATTATTTTACGTTGCTTCAAGATGTCTTGCTCATTTACAATAGAGCGGATTCTGATGCATCGACTGCATTGATAAATGTTTATTGTTTTAATGTAATAGCTGTCGAAAGACTCACTGCATTAATTGATTTAAGTTAGTAAGTTTGGAGTGTGCCAGACATGGCCAATTATTCTACAAATGACTTTAAGCAAGGCTTGAAGGTCATGCTTGATGGCAACCCGTGTTCAATCATGGAAAATGAATACGTAAAACCAGGTAAAGGTCAAGCTTTTAACCGTGTAAAATTACGTAACCTTAAAACAGGTAAAGTTTTAGAAAAAACTTTTAAATCAGGTGATTCTTTGGAAGGTGCTGACATCGTAGAAGTAGAAATGAACTACTTGTATAACGATGGTGAAATGTGGCATTTCATGGATCCAGAAAGCTTTGAACAGATTGCTGCAGACAAAACTGCAATGGGCGATGCAGCGAAATGGTTAAAAGACGATTCAAATGAAACATGTACAATCATGTTGTTCAATGGTGTGCCTTTGACAGTAAGTGCTCCTAACTTCGTGGTATTAAAAATCGTTGAAACTGATCCAGGTGTACGTGGTGATACTTCTGGCGGTGGCGGTAAACCAGCTAAACTTGAAACAGGTGCAGTTGTACGCGTTCCATTATTCGTACAACAAGAAGAAAGCGTTCGTGTAGATACTCGCACAGGCGATTATCTAGAACGTGCATAATGGTCTAAAAATAGACTATTATCGAAGGGATGGTGAAAATCATCCCTTTTTTTATGCCAAAGTATTAGATGAAAATAAAAAGATGAGGAGTAGAGTCATTTGTGATTTAAGTCACATGGAAATGCATTGCGAGTAGATAAGAAAAAGGAACTGCTTTAGTCAATCAAAATGTGAGGTATTAATGGAAAACATTCAGACAAAATCCTCGCCAATATCCAAACTGATATGGGCGATTGTTGCAATTGTAGGGGCTGTATCATTCGGGATACTCGCCGTAAGCAGGGGTGAGCATGTTAACGCTGTCTGGTTAGTTCTTGCGGCTGTGTGTGTTTATAGCATTGCTTATCGTTTCTATAGTTTATTCATAGCAAATAAAGTATTTGGATTAGATTCGCGTCGCCTGACACCTGCCAAACGGCTTGCTGACGGTTTGGACTATGTTCCGACCAATAAATATGTATTATTTGGGCATCATTTCGCTGCAATTGCTGGTGCGGGACCGCTGGTAGGACCTATTTTAGCTGCTCAGATGGGTTATCTGCCTGGTACGATCTGGTTATTAGTCGGTGTGGTGTTGGCAGGAGCGGTGCAGGATTTTCTTGTATTGTTCATTTCCACACGACGTGATGGTAAATCATTGGGTGAAATGGCAAAAGACGAACTCGGTTCTTTTGCTGGTGTGATCGTCATGCTCGGTGCACTTGGTGTGATGGTGATCATTCTTGCTGTTTTGGCACTTGTAGTCGTGAAAGCCTTAACCAATAGTCCATGGGGTGTATTTAGTATTGCAGCTACTATTCCAATTGCACTCTTTATGGGAATTTATATGCGATTTATCCGCCCTGGAAAAATTGCAGAAGTTTCGATTATCGGCTTTGTGTTAATGATGCTTGGTATTGTTTATGGTGGGCATATTGCTCAGGATCCGTACTGGGGACCATTCTTTACCTTAACGGGAACACAATTGACCTGGTGTCTGGTGATCTATGGCTTTATTGCTTCAGTTTTACCAGTATGGCTGTTACTGGCACCACGTGACTATTTGTCTACATTCCTTAAAATAGGGGTGATTGTCGGTTTGGCTATTGGTATTGTCATCGCTATGCCAATGTTGAAAATGCCTTCAGTGACTCATTTTATTGATGGTACAGGTCCGGTATTTGCGGGTTCACTATTCCCATTCCTTTTCATCACGATTGCTTGTGGTGCAATTTCAGGTTTCCATGCTTTAGTATCTTCTGGAACGACACCGAAGCTTGTTGAAAATGAAGTGCATACCCGTATGATTGGTTATGGTGGTATGTTAACAGAATCATTTGTTGGCGTTATGGCAATGATCTGTGCAACAGTACTTGATCCAGGTGTCTATTTTGCAATCAATGCCCCAGCCGCAGTATTGGGAACAACGGTAGAAACTGCGTCTGAAGCAGTTAGAAACCTAGGTTTTGTGGTCACTCCTGAAATGTTGACATTGTTGGCACAGGAAGTCGGTGAGAACACTATTTTATCTCGAACAGGTGGTGCACCAACCTTTGCTATTGGTATGGCACATATCATTTCCGAGATTTTTGATAGTCGTGCGATGATGTCCTTCTGGTATCATTTTGCAATTTTATTTGAAGCATTATTCATTTTAACCGCAGTAGATGCAGGTACTCGTGCTTGCCGTTTTATGGTTCAGGATACGGTTGGTGTTGTAATTCCAGCAGTAAAAGCTTCTCATAATTTCTTTGGTAATATGCTTGGTACACTGGTTTCAGTTTCATTATGGGGCTATTTTGTCTATCAAGGTGTAGTTGATCCGCTTGGTGGTATTAACAGCTTATGGCCGTTATTTGGTATTGGTAACCAGATCTTGGCTGCGATGGCATTGACATTAGGTACTGTCATTTTATTCAAGATGAAAAAAGAAAAATATGTATGGGTAACCATCATCCCGACAATCTTCCTTGTTATTACAGCAATGACAGCAGGCTGGCAAAAGATTTTCCATGAAAACCCTAAAATCGGTTTCTTGGCGCAAGCAAACAAATTTTCCGATGCAATTGCACATGGAGAAATTTTAAAACCTGCGAAATCAATTGCTGAAATGCAAACGATTGTATTATCAAACCAGATCAATGCGGCACTATGTGGCTTCTTTATGATTGTGTTAATCGTGATGATTATTGCTTCATTTGGAGTGGTTCGCCGTGCACTTGCAAGTAAAACACCAACAGTTAAAGAAGCTGAGGCAGTATATGCTGATCCAGATGAAGTGACTGCTGTAAGTAAGCAACATTAAGAGGAAAGTCTGATGGAACTTAAATTTGCAAAAAATGGAAAATCGGTTATTTACAACATTATCAAGATGACAATCAAATCACAAAAACATCTGATTTTGTCTCCTAAAAACTGGTCAAGGATAGCCACACTTTGGCAGCGTTTACAGCAAAGCTTCCGTTTAATGGTTGGGGTTCCTGATTATCAAACTTATCTTGAACATATGAAGTCGCATCATCCTGATCTGACTCCGATGGATCCCAAGACTTTCTACCGTTATTGTGTGGACTCCCGTTATCCAAGTGCGGGTGGGACATTAAAAAAATGTCCTTGCTAAGCAGGTTAAATGCATAAAAGGCGTACTCCGGTACGCCTTTTTATTGCAGGATTAATGTGAACACATGGATATTTTATTTATTTTTAGTATTAAAAAGCCCCTTATAACAAAGAGGCTTTCATCATATTAAAATTAAGGCATACTTGGAATTTCTTCAGGACGCATATCAAAAAGTAGGATTTCTGCATCATTACCCTGACTAAATGACAAGTGACCACCGTCACGAATACGAGCTGCGTCACCTGTATTGAAGGTAGTTCCATTTACATTGATACTGCCTTTGGCAACATGTAAATAAACATAGCGACCTGTAGGAATTGCAAATTCAGCTGTTTCATCACCATTAAAAAGACCAGCATAAATATTAATGTCTTGTTTAATAGATAAAGTTTTTTCACCGCCAGTTGCTGAGATCATCAAATGCAATTTACCCCGTTTATCTTCTGGAGAGATATGTATTTGTTGATAACTTGGGGTGGTATTGGTTTGATTTGGAACAACCCAGATTTGTAAAAAGTGAACATTTTCCTGTGATGAGTGGTTGAATTCACTATGTGCTACACCAGTGCCAGCGCTCATAAGCTGAATGTCGCCAGGGATAATCACGGAACCGGTGCCCATTGAGTCTTTATGTTCAAGTGCACCTTCAAGTACATAGGAAATAATTTCCATATTACGATGAGGATGCGTGCCAAAACCTTTTGAAGGAGCAACAGTATCATCATTGATGACTAACAGATCTGAAAAGCCGACTTGTTTTGGATCCCAGTAATCTGCGAACGAGAAGGTATGACGTGATTGTAACCAACCATGATGTGCAGCGCCACGATCTTGGGATAAACGCATATCAAACATGGTAACTCTCCTTATTAATTTTTTGCTATGGGGCTTAGTTTATCGAAAGTTATATTGATGAATAATCCATGAAAATAGAAAGCTTGGTATGATTTATGGAACGATGTACCATGACAAAAAGCATAGATATATTTTCCAAACAAAATTATTGCCTTGCTTTAGATAAAATAACAAATGAGTCGTTGTAGACGATGAAAAAATGTTGAGTTGGTACAAAATGGGTTAGCCGTAAAATTTTAAGTTATTTTATTTAAATATTTAATAAATAATTTGTTAGTTTTGTTCAGATTAAGTTCTATGTATGTATTTAATCCNCAGAACTTATTGTTTAAAAATTATTGAGAATATATCAATTGATTTGTCCTCAACAGGGTCTTCAAACTTTGTTTGAACGAGATCACGATGTTCTGCTAATTGTATAAAAACTATCGCATTTATATATTGAAATATTTTAGAATTTCAAAAAATACTCAATGCTCTAATCCGCCACCAAGGGATTTATATAGTTCTATTTGATTATTTAATTTAGCCTGTTGCAGAACAAGTAGGTTTTGCTTAGCAGCGTAAGTTGAACGCTCAGAATCCAAAACGGCTAAATAACTGTCTAAACCTGATTTAAATCTATTTTGAGAAAGTTGAAAAGAACGATAAGTTGATTTTACTAAGCGTTCTTGAGCGGAAATCCGATCAGAGATAAACATTTTTGTCGCTAGGGCATCATTAACTTCACGAAATGCGGTTTGAATGGTTTTTTCATACTGTGCAAGAGCTGTCTGCTGTTCAATTTCAGAAATTTTCACACCCGCTTTTCGTGTTCCCCAATCCCAGATAGGCAAATCCAGACTTGGACCAATAGACCAGGAAAAACTTTGAGCATTAAACAGCTCTTTAAGCTGTGTAGATGCAAAACCTGTTGTTGCCGTTAAGGTGATGTTTGGAAACAATCGTGCTTTGGCTACACCGATATTTGCTCCTGCTGCTCTTAGCTGGTATTGGGCAGCTTTTAGATCTGGACGATTATTTAATAAGTCACTTGGTAAACCTGTAGTAAATACTGTTTCATTACTTATGCTGGCAATGCTCTGATCTGAGAGTAGATTTTTTGGAACTTGCTGTCCCACCAGTAGATTTAGTAAATTTTCAGCTTGTAATATTTGTGTTTTGAAATTTGCAACATCGTTACGCGAAGTTTCTAGTAATATTTCACTTTGATGGAGAGGGAGCTCATTGTCTACTCCTGCCTTGAAACGTTTTTTGATCATTTCATAGCTTTGTAACTGAGTTTGGACTGTTTGTTCTGCGAGCTTTAACTGTGCTGATGCAAGTGCATAATTTAACCAAGCATTGGAAACTTGTGCGATAAGACTGATCTGGACTGCATCACGATTATTTTGCGTTGCCAGATACTGATTTAAGGCGGAGTCCTTTAAACTTTTTAATCTTCCCCACAGGTCTAGCTCGTAATCAGTAAATCCTACCCCCACTTGATAGGTAGAATACGGGTTATTCGGATTTTTAAATGAGTCAATTTCTCGAATAACACTTGCACTAACGCCAATATTGGGTAGCTGATCATTTTGAGTAATCTGGTATTGTTGTTGAGCTTTTTGAATATTGAGTACTGCTGTACGAAGATCACGATTATTGTCTAGAGCAAGTTGAATCACTTGTAATAGTCGCTGATCAGAGATAAATGTTTTATAGCTTTGTTGAGCTATGGATTGCCCATTTGTTGAAGAGTAAAAACTTAGGGGGATATTTGCATGCTCTGCTGGCTCAGGGCTTTGCAAATTGACACAAGCAGATAATACAAAAGGCAAAGTAAAAAACGAAAGGGTGTTTTTAACAAGATTAATATTGGACATATGATCACCTTATTTTTCATCATTTTATTTACATAAGTGAGTGCTAAGCCGGAAATGTGATGGCTCACAGATTAGGTCGTAAGCCATCCATATGATTAGTCATTAAATTGTTGAAGCTCTTTATAGCGTTTGGTTTGAGATAGTGTTCCGTGATCTCTTGCCAAAAAGCTATAAATGGTCGGTAAAACAAATAATGTGAATATTGTTCCAATAATCATGCCGCAAACGATCACTAAACCTAAGCCGAATCGGCTTTTTGCACCTGCACCCGCTGCAAATAATAGAGGGATCAAGCCAAAAACCATCGCCGCAGTTGTCATGAGAATAGGGCGTAATCGGATTTGTGCAGCTTCAAGTATGGCATCCAGACGATTCAGGTTTTTATGTACCTGTAACTCATTTGCAAATTCAACCATTAATATCCCGTGCTTACTGATCAAACCAATCAAAGTGACCAAACCGATCTGGGTATAGATGTTGATACTGGATAACCCAAATGCAAGTGGAATCAAAGCCCCACAAATAGACAATGGAACCGTAATTAAAATAATCAGAGGATCAATCGTACTTTCATATTGTGCAGCGAGAACCAGATAAATCATGATTAATGCTGCAATAAATGCAAAGACTAAAGTATTACCTTCGTGGGTGAATTGTCGTGCATCAGCTTGCCAGTCGTAGCTAAATCCATTTGGCAGTTCTCTTACAATATTCTCTAGATAATCAACTGCTTGTCCAATCGAAACGCCTGGTGCGGGAATCGCCTGAAAAGTGGAGGAGTTTTGTTGGTTAAACTGGGTAAGATAATTAGGCTCAACAGCGATACTTGAGTCAACAACAGTAGAGAGCGGAATCAAGTCACCTTTTTCAGTTTTGACAAATTGTTGTGCCAACATTTCCGGGCTTAAACGTTGTTCTTTGATACTCTGTGGGATTACATCGTATGAACGTCCTTCATAAGAATAACGGTTAATATAATTTTCTCCGACCAGTGTTGAAATAGAATCCGCGATATCCTGCATGCGAATGCCCAAGCTATTGGCTTTTTCTCGATTGACCTTGATTTTTAAAACGGGATTGTTATAGTCCAGATCACTATCTACAACGACAAAAAGTCCACTTTCACGTGCTTTTTGTTTGATGCTTTCCATTTGTTGGTAAACACTGTTGTGATCCTGAGCACTACGTAGCACCATTTGTACTGGTAAGCCACCTGTTGAACCAGGTAAAGCAGGCAGTTGAAAAGCAAAAACATTATTACCTTCTACCTCAGATACTTTACTTTGGAGCTCCTGTTGCACACTATCTGCTGATTTTGCACGATTCTCCCAACGTTTTAAGTTGGTTCCTCCAAAACTGTTTGCAGGGCCATCCGTACCATTAATAATCCATGACACCTCAGTTTCAGGAATACTCCAGAAAATCTGATCCAGTTTTAAATTGAATTTTTCAGCATAATTTAGATTGGCATACTGAGGCGATTTGATTGAAGTAAAAACAATTGCCTGATCTTCAGTTGGAGATAGTTCTTTTTGTGGAAGCCAGTATAAAAATGGCAGACTGATCAATACGGTTACAGCAAAAACAATAGTAATCCAGCGATGATGTAGACTAAATCCTAGAACTTTACGATAAACAGTTGTGAGTTTATGAAAAAAGTTTTCTGACAGGCGCGCCATTCTTCCTTCATTTATTTTCGAATCGAGTAAGAAAGAACTCATTACAGGAGAAAGTGTTAAGGCAATAATTCCTGACACGATGACTGAACCTGCTAAGGTAAATGCAAATTCTTTAAATAAGGAACCAGTAAGTCCACCCATTAAACCAATCGGAGCATAGACTGCCGCCAGAGTAATGGTCATGGCAATTACAGGGCCTGCTACTTCACGAGCACCTATTAAAGCGGCTTGAACAGGGGATTTTCCTTCTTCAATATGACGATGTACATTTTCAACGACAACGATAGCATCATCGACCACCAAACCAATGGCAAGAACCATCGCCAGTAGTGTGAGTAAGTTAATACTGAATCCACAAAGCATCATGATAGCCGTAGCACCCATCAATGATAATGGAATGGTGACTATGGGAATAATGACACTGCGAAATGAGCCTAAGCAGAGATAGATCACCAAAATAACAATGACCAAGGCTTCAGCAAAAGTATGGATTACCTCATTAATAGAGGCATCAATAAAACGTGCAGTTTCATAGGCTAGGTCAACTGTCGTGCCTGGAGGGAGGGTCTTTTTAATTTCAGGTAAGAATTTCTTGATACCATCAATTATAACTAGGGGATTTCCTTTTGGGGTCGCTTGTAAACCCAGGAATACTGCAGGTTGCCCATTCATGGTCGCACTGGTTTCTAAAGAGGCAGCTCCAAGCTCCACAGTGGCGACATCTTTAAGTTGAATAAGATTATCACCATCATTTCGTATGACCAGATTTTTAAAATCACTCACACTAATGAGATCAGTGGACACATTGATATTGGAAACAATATATTCACCTTTCATTTTACCTGGTGCGGCTTGATAATTATTTTTACGAATGGCATCGGCAATATCATTTGCGGTAATTCCACGACCAGCCATACGATTGGTATCTAGCCAGATTCTCATGGATAAGCGCTGCCCACCATAAGTCTGGACTTTTGCAACGCCCTCGATCGTTGTCAGCATAGGTTCAACGACACGGGATAAATAATCCGTCAGTTCAGCGATATTTTTTTTATCCTGAGTTGAAAAACCGATATAAGCAACATCCGTTGACTCACCAGAGGATCTTTCAATCACAGGGTCATAGGCTTTTTCAGGCAACTTATAACGAACCTGATTTACCTTTGCCATGACCTCAGTCAATGCCTGGGTTGAATCACTATTCAACTCCATCCGTATGGTGATGGTACTCCGGCCTTGAACTGTTGAAGAGGAGATATAATCAATCCCTTCCACAGATGAAACAGATTGAGAAATAGGTTGGGTGACAAATCCCTGCATCAATTCGGCGCTCGCACCTGGGTATTCTGTCGTGATGGTAATACTTGAACTTTCAAGAAGAGGATATTGCCTGACGGGTAAATTATTAAAAGCAAAAAGACCAAACAAGAAAATCAAGGTGCTTACAACCATCGATAATACAGGTCTTTTAACAAATAAGTCTGTAAATCTCATTACTTCATCTCCTGTTGGTCAGGAGTTGGTGATTTTGCTAGAGTGTCCTGTTTTACGATGGCAATCGGGGCGCCGTCACTCAGTTTTATTTGCCCAGAAGTGACCACTTGATCAGTTGGTTTTAGACCTGAGACTTCAACCATGCCATTATTTCTTTCGCCTGTTGTGACTTTTACTCGCTGAGCAATCAGTTGATTTTGTTTTTGTATGGCGATGTAAACGCTTTCCCCATAGGCAGTGTAAGTTACTGCTGTTTCCGGGATCAGTTGTACTTGAGTCGGTGATTCTTCTTTTAATATGATATTGGCGAACATGCCTGCTTTTAATTTACTTTGAAAATTATCTAACTGGGCTTGAATCTGAACAGTCCTTGATTTTGAAATGAGAGGATCAATCGCTGTTACGCGGGCATTAAATTTTTCGTCAGGAAAGGCATCAAACTGTGTTAGCAGGATTTGACCGATTTTGATGCTAGGTGCAACACGTTCATCCAGATTGAAATTGACTAATAGATGCTGTGTATCGACCAGATTTACGATAGGTTCTCCAACTTTCAAGTATTGACCTTGATGTACATGACGAATACCGATATGCCCAGAAAAAGGTGCCTTGATATTTTTTTGCAAAATACGGGCCTTTAACTCTTGAATTTGTCCTAAAGTCATATCGCGATTTGCCAAAGCATTATCAGCCTCTTCTTTAGACACAGCATTTATTTTGACCAGATCACTGGCTCTCTGATAAACAGCTTCATTGAGTTTAAGTTTGGCTCGGAGTTGTGCTAATTCACCTTGTTCCGTTTCATCATTGAGTTGAATCAATAACTGACCAGCATGAACAAATTGACCTGATTGAAAATAAATTGAACGGACTTGTCCTGCAATTTCAGAAGCAACCTGAACCTGTTTTGCAGCTTCTAATTCACCAACTGCTGTTAAGACATGGTTTTGAGATGTTTCAACAACTTTAGCTAATGCAACTTTTGCAGGAGGGTAGGCTGTAGGCTGCGATGATTTATTGAGCAGTTTATACGCTAGATATGTAAAAACTAAAATTACAGCAATAATTCCTAATAAAGTAATGAGTTTTCTTTTCATGCGATAAATTCCATATGATGCTGTATCTGTTTTTTCAACGCGCTACAAATAGACGTGGCGAGCAATCCTCCGATTAAAGATAGATGGCCAAGAGTGCTATACATAATCGTTAGTACTGGTGAGTCGTGCGTGTTCGGGAAAGCAAAGGAAAAAATAATATTCAGAATTAATGAAATACTCAGTAGAGCAGCTCCTAACCAAAGAGCTTTATCAAATAAAATGAGAAATGAGCTAAATAAGAAAATGGCAGCACTGCTATAGCTAAAAAACCATTCTGGAGATAATCCAAGTGATCCCATTGCCTTGAAACTGTTTTCAACAAGAAGTAACTTCATGAAACCAGAAAAGATAAACACAATAGCAACAAGGCTTCTGGCGACTGTCCAAGTTCTATCTATTGATAATACTTTTAAAATCATTGTGTGCATGGTCTGATATCCTTATGAATAACTAGACTATAAACTGGAAAAATACATAGCTAGCTAAATAATTATAATTCTAAAAGCTCAAGTTAACTTT
>NZ_OOGT01000193.1 GCF_900323515.1 Acinetobacter stercoris
TAGTAAAATCATAAGCTTAATGTATTTTTGAATTGATCATAATTTTTTTATAATAAAAAGTCTCGTGATTTATTGATTAAATAATGGAATATTTTCTTTTTATTTGCTTTTAAAATGTACCAATAAAGGTTGTTTTTATCGGTACATTTATTTTCTAAATGTGTGGTGAAACAAGTTACTTTTTAGCCGTTTATAGGGTTCTGTTCGTCATTTTACATGGTTACATGTGAGTGACTAACGGTGTTGTTTTCTAACAATTCAGTGAGTGCTTGCTCCAAAGTCATATTTGCAGTACTGTCTTCGAGCATATGAGATAAAAAATTACGCCATAAACTTTTATAATCTTCACTGTGGAAGTCAATGATGCCAAACTTTCCATGCTCATCTATAAAGATATGTCTTGCAAAATCGTGATCAAATTGACGCATACCTAAACCAATATAGCGTTGATTAATATCTAGTAATTCAGGTGTTTGGCGATCCAGCTTTGACCAGCTATTACCTAATTGATAACGAAGCCAATCAATGATCCCAAGAGAATGCAAGTGCATGAGTTTATGGGTTTCCTGTAAGGCTGGAATTAAAATTGAAACAGGTAAAAGCCGAATGGACATACCCGTATCGTGACAGCCTATATCCTCATATCCAACACCACCAATCTCTTTATAGAAACGAAGTAGTTCAGGAGGTAGAGCATGTTTGCTCACACGTTGTAGCTCGGATATCTCTTCTGGAGTGGAAACAGGATGAGTGAACGCCTTTAATTCATAAGGCATAAAGACCAGATTAAGTTTTTGTACGGATTGTTCAAGGTTCATAATATCACCTTAATTATTGTAAATCCGAGATCAGACTATTACTTATATCCCCAAGTTGTTTTTAGCATCCATCGGAGTGGCTGGATTTAAAATCTTGCGACTCCTATTGCTCGTGATAGCAAAATCAGATTTTAAATTGAAAGAGATGTGTTAGTTAAATTTTTTAACAAACACGATTTTAAAGAGTCTGCTTTTAAAAGTGGCTATTGTTATTAAAATTAGCTCCTCTACAGTGATCATGTCTATTCATGATGAAACAATATGCTACTGTTAAAGCTCTCTGTTAAATAATAAAAACATCTAAATAAAGAATAGCTTAAATTGGCAATATGTCAAAATTTAAAGTTATTGTAAGAGAGGGTATTGGGTAACTGTTAAAAACGATCACTCAATGTTTGTTTGATTTTATGTATGGGGCTATTTGACACGGGTTCTTCAGGTTTTTCTATAGAGACTGGAAGAGAAACAATTGCCTCAAGACCACCTTCAGCTCGGTTATGGATCAACAGCTCACCTTGATGGATATCAACAATACGTTTAACAATTGCTAAGCCCAGACCGCTCCCTTGTACTGTTCTAGCGGAATTTCCCCGAACAAAAGGTTGCATGAGTTCGTCAATCTGATTTTCAGGAATCCCCTCACCATGATCTGCGACACTAATCATCAGGTGATTATCCTTGACATAGGCATCAAGCTCAATTGGTTCAGCACCATAACGTTTGGAGTTGTTGATCAGATTACCAATCAGGCGTTTTAATGATAATGAACGGGCAGGGATAACAGGTAACTCTTGTGGGGTAAAACGTATGTCTAGGGGTTTAAACTGGATGACCAGTTCTTGTAAAAGCGAGTTGATATTAGTCTCTTGTAGTTCTTCATCAGAACCATCTCGCATATAGGAAATGAATTGATTTAAAATAGCGTCCATGTCATCAACATCGTATATCAGACCTTCTTTTAGAAAATCATCATCAGACATCATCTCGGCGCTTAAACGTATACGCGTCAACGGGGTGCGCAAGTCATGGGATATACCAGCCAGCATGATTCTACGATCACGTTCAGTCTGGTCAAGAGTGTAAATCATGCGGTTAAATGCCTGGTTTACTTCGCGGATTTCCTGAGGTCCATGATTGGTTTCCAGATAAGGTGCCGTACCTGTTTTACTATAGTTGTTGGCCGCATTTTGTAGTCTGCGTAGTGGTCTGTTAAGTTGTCGAACCAAAGTCAGGATGATGATAAAACATAAAACTGGAACTCCGAGCAACCAACCAAAAACCAATTCGGGGCTATAGTTGGCATAAGTTTTCAATGGTTCTCTGACCCAGTTACCTTGCATTTCAGGTGTTTGAATCCAAATCATGGGGCTTGGCTTAAATTTAAAATACACAGTGACATCTTTCGCCCCCATTTCTTTTGCGAGCTTTTCTTCCAGATGCCCTGTAATGTAATCGGCAATAAACTTATCTTTAACACTCGGGTATTCTTGAGGATTAGTCACATATTCAAGACCAATACGATTTTTTAGCCACTGATCAACATCAAGTGGAACACCATTATGGGTCACTTGTAAGTTAGGATTGTGGATTACCTCCAATTCTAGAGCTAAATAGCGTGCATGTTGTTGTAATTCAGGAAGATAAAGTGTTCGCCAAAAGAACCAAAGTGTTGTAAACCAACAGATAAAGACGATAAAAATAACCAAAACAGTAGTTCGCATCGCAGCAGAACGCGGTTTGATTTTATCTAAAAACCGCTCCCACGAGGTACGCTTTTTTTCAGAATAGGCACTAAAATCTGAAAAATCTTTAGGGTCAATTGGTTCTAATTTCACATTATGTTCCTGTTTTTAAATGGTACTGAAAGTTATTCAGCACCATCCGGAACAAATACGTATCCCACACCCCAAACCGTCTGGATATAACGTGCACGTGCAGGGTTTTCCTCAATTAATCGACGTAAACGAGAAACCTGAACATCAATGGACCGCTCCATTGCACCCCATTCACGACCACGGGCCAGATTCATCAATTTATCGCGCGTTAATGGCTCGCGTGGGTGTTGTACCAGTGCCTTAAGTACGGCAAATTCACCTGTTGTTAAGGTTACCACCTGACCTTCGCGAGTTAAGGTACGTGTTGAGAGATCTAAAGACCAAGGACCGAATGACACAACTTCTACTTGCTGACTTGGCGCACCAGGGACTTCACGAACCTGACGACGTAGTACCGCACGGATACGGGCAAGTAATTCATTTGGGTTAAATGGTTTTGGTAAGTAGTCATCAGCACCAGCCTCTAACCCTGCAATACGGTCAGAATCACTGCCACGTGCAGTAAGCATGATAATCGGTGTGTCAATATTGGATTGGCGTAAACGTCGGCAAATACTTAAACCGTCTTCCACAGGAAGCATGAAATCAAGCACGATGAGAGAAAATAACTCACGTTGTAACAATCGATCCATTTGAGTCGCGTCGTGCGCTGTTTTCACTACAAAGCCTTTGTCTTCCAAAAAGCGCTGTAAAAGGGTACGTAAACGCACATCATCATCGACAACTAAAATGCGTTCGACTCGATCAGTTTCATTTTGTACTACATCTGTATTTTCAGCAGGTACAACTAAACTCATGATGCACTCCCTTAAATTGTCATTTATAAATATTCGTTGATCTTGAGTATAATGCCTAAGTTCTTGTTAAGACTATGTATCAATTTGCTCAAAATTACAATTTTAAGCGCTATTTGAAAACAAAAAACAACATCATTGATGCGATTTCTAGGCATCATTTATATCTATATTTGTTATATTTTCATGTTTTGCAAGGTGAGTGTTCTGTTGTGTGCATAAAAAACAGAGAATAGAACCTTGTTTATAAATAGAAAATTTAGCATTCTCAAATGAAACTTTTATGTATTTGGTACAAATTCGGCAGCTTTGCTTGAAATTTTTCTTAAAAAGGGCAATTCTTGATGTTTATTTAGAAGTGCTAAAATCTTTATTTAAAATTATAGTAACAGTTTTATTGTACAAAAATGCATGATTTGCGAAAGCTTTGGTGTAGTATTTGCTTGCTTGAAAAGCATTGAATGTTGATTATCTGTATATTGAGGTTGTTAAAAGAGCAGTGCTAGTTAGCTTTTCTGAAGTAAAATGTATTTAAAAGCACAAAAATTCAGATCAAAAATAGAAGAATTTTAGACTTTTATCACTTTTTTCATTAGGAATATGCAAAACAATTGTGGATTTTATGGTCTCGGTCTTTATAATCACTAACTTTTAGTCCTTATCCTGTGGAATTAAACACGATGACTGACTTAGTTCAGCAGTTGGCAAGTGAGCTTGCCGTACGTCCAAACCAAGTAGAAGCTGCCATCAAATTGATTGATGAGGGTGCCAGTGTTCCATTTATCGCACGTTACCGTAAAGAAGTAACGCAAGGCTTAGACGATACGCAGTTACGCCAATTAGATACGCGTTTATCGTATTTACGTGATTTATATGAACGCCGTGAAAAAGTTATTGAATCACTCAAAGAACAAAATAAATTATCTGATGATTTGCTTGCACGTGTAAATGCAGCAGAAACTAAAAATGCGTTAGAAGAAATTTATGCGCCATATCGTCCGAAACGCACCAGCAAATCTTTTAAAGCTAAAGAAGCAGGTTTAGGACCGATTGCAGAAAAAGTTCTGACTGAAAATGTTGATCCGGCAGAGGCTTTGGCAGTTTTTAGCCATGAAGAATATCCTGATGCGGAAAGCCAGCTTGATGCGATTCAGCACATCATCATTGATGAATGGGCGCAAAATATTCCACTTACAACAGAATTGAAAGCAACATTTGCGAAAACAGCAGTGTTGAAAAGTCTGGTTGCGAGTGATGAGAAAAAAGAAGTTGGTAAAAAATTCCGTGATTACTTCGATTTTTCAGAGAATTTGAATAAAGTTCCTTCTCATCGACTGCTTGCAATGTTACGTGGACGCCAAGAAAACGTACTCGGCTTAAAAGTGGATGGTGAAGATGATGCGCCATTGCTACGTATCGAGACAGAATATAATTTAGAAACTCTTGAGCCGCAGTCACGTCAAGACTTTTTAAAGCAAACCGCTAAACTGTTCTGGTTAGGTAAAGTTCGCCCGACGATTGAGCATTCATTGCTGACTGAGAAACGTTTGAATGCTGAAGCGGAAGCGATGCAGGTATTTGCTGAAAATCTTCGTCATTTATTACTTTCAGCCCCAGCGGGTTCACGTTGTACATTGGGCGTAGACCCTGGTATCCGTACAGGTGTGAAACTGGCAGTAGTATCTGATGCAGGAGATGTTCTTGCACATAGTACAATCTATCCTTTTGCACCAAAAGAAGATAAAGAAGGTTCTATTGCTGAACTTGCTCGCCTTTGCCGTGAGTTTAATGTGGAATTGATTGCCATTGGCAATGGTACTGCCAGTCGTGAAACCGAAGCTGTCGTTTCTGAAATGATGGCACAAAATACTGACTTGAAACTTACGCGAGTGACAGTTAGTGAAGCTGGAGCATCGGTTTACTCCGCTTCAGAGCTGGCTGCTGCCGAGCTTCCAGAACTGGATGTTTCAATTCGCGGTGCGGTTTCGATTGCACGTCGGTTACAGGATCCTCTTGCTGAATTGGTGAAAATTGATCCTAAATCAATTGGTGTAGGACAATATCAACACGATGTCAATCAAACTGGCTTGGCGAAAACACTTGATGCTGTAGTTGAAGACTGTGTGAATGCTGTTGGTGTTGATGTTAATACAGCTTCACCTGCGATTTTGGCTTATATTGCGGGTCTAAATAAAGCAATTGCTCAGCAGATCGTAGAATTCCGTAAAGAAAATGGTCGTTTCGACAACCGTCAGGCATTGAAAAAAGTGCCACGTTTAGGCGAACGAACTTTTGAACAAGCCGCTGGTTTCTTGCGCATTCAGGATGGTTCAGAACCACTTGATGCATCAGCAGTTCACCCTGAAAGTTATGGTCTGGTTGAAAAAATTGTTGAAGCTAAAGCGACAACAGTGAAAGATATCATTGGAAACACAGAAATTATCCGCCAGGTTAAAGCAGAAGACTTCGTCGATGACACATTTGGTCTTCCTACAGTTCAAGATGTATTGAGCGAGCTTGAGAAACCTGGTCGTGATCCTCGTCCAGAGTTCCGTACTGCTAAGTTCCGTGATGATATTACAGAGGTTTCGCAGCTATCAGAGGGTATGCAACTTGAAGGTGTGATTACTAATGTCACTAACTTTGGTGCATTTGTTGATATAGGTGTGCATCAGGATGGTTTGGTACATATTTCTGAGCTTGCCAATGAGTTTGTATCTGATCCGCATAAAGTGGTTAAACCAGGTCAAATTGTACAAGTGCGTGTGATTCAGGTTGATGCTGAACGCAACCGTGTAAACTTGTCTATGCGACCAGAAGGCTCTGAAGCACCGGCTAAGGCACAGCGTCAACAACCACGTCGTGAACATCACAACGAGCAACGTGGTGAACGTAAGCCTCAGGCGAAGCGTTCTCAGGGGCGTCCAAATCAGGATAATAAAGATAAAGCACCTCGTCATGGCAACAAGCCACAAGACAAGAAACCTCAAGAGAATAAAATTGGTGGTTTTGGTGAATTGTTATTACAAGCTGGGATCAAAGGTTCTAAATAATCTTTAAGACTTAGAAAAGGGCGATTATGATCGCCCTTTTCTATTATCGTGTTGTATAACCACCGTTTGCAAAAATCGTTTGTCCTGTAATCCACCAGCCATCTGTCACTAAAAAACGAATTAAAGATTCAATATCTTCAATTTGGGTAAGTCCACCAAGTGCTGATGCTGATTTATGGTAGGCTACGGCATCGTTTGATTCCTGCCCATAGAAAAAAGCTGTGTCCATTGGACCAGGTGCAACAGCAGTTACAGAGATTCCACGCTCTCCGAACTCTTTTGATGCTGCACGGGTATAGTGTTCAACTGGTGCTTTTAATCCTTCATAAGTTGAATATAAACCTGTATATGCTGCCAAGAGACTGGTGACAACACTACAGATTTTCCCATGATCATTTAGATATTTCCCTGCAGCCTGGATAAAGAAATATGCAATTTTAGAGTTAATATCACTCATCGCATCAAATTCCTGTTCAGTCGTATCTAAATATGATTTTTTTAGAACGCGTCCAACGGTGTTGATTGCGATATCGACTCCACCAAATTCTTGCTTAGCCCGAATAAATAACTCTTCTATTTTTGAAATATCTGATAAATCTGCCTGTACAAGAATCGCTTTAACCCCCGAGTCTAATACTGTTCTCATAGTATTTTCAGCCTCGGTTTTTGATGATTCACTATTATAGTGAATAACCAGATTTGCACCTTGTTCAGCAAATTTTTTTGAAATTAGCCCACCTAAGTTTTTAGCTCCACCTGTGATGATTACTGTTTTATTTTTCAATTCGTACTTTGCCATTTTTGCTCAACCTGTCATGTAAGAATGATTATTGTATTGTGTTAAATTTGAACGAAATACCAGATATAATTGAATAGATTGTTTGAAAAAGTTGAATAATAAAGATGGATAAAATAGAACGTTTGAAGATATTTTGCATGGTGGCAGAAAAGCAATCTTTTAGTCAGGTCGCCAAACAATTAAATTTACCGCGCTCAACCATTACCTATGCGATTCAGGCATTAGAAAAAGAATATGAAATTTTATTATTTTATAGAAC
>NZ_OOGT01000314.1 GCF_900323515.1 Acinetobacter stercoris
AAATATAAGCACCTATAGCTGCAATCAACCCACCTACCACAGGTTCAGGGATATTGTAATTTTGCAAGAATCTGATTTTTTTAACCAACAACCGACCTACAAGTAGCACTAAAACCGCAATAACAATAGTACCAAATGCATCAACTTCAAAAGACATAAGCTTCCTTAGACATTATACCGTTTTATTTGTGATGCCTATTTACTCAAATTTTTTCAAGATTCTCAGCTACTAAAATGTAATTTTTTTTTAAAATATTATATAATAAACAAACTCTTATACCAGTTTTTCATTTAGCAAAAAAATCCATTTAATGAATACATAAATTATTATGATGTTTAATAATTTTAACTAATATCTGGCATCTTAGTTTACCAATCCAGTCAAAAAAGAAGCTATATCAGCCTTTCTACTAGACTCTCAGCATTCAAACAAACATGATTTATTGGAAACAGTCTTCTTCATTTGAAAAATAAAAAAATTCATCTCAAGATTAAAATAATTCATGATTTTTTAATCTTGTTTCAGAATCAAATCCCTTAAAATGAGTCCCAAGAACTTTGAAGAAAATTTATCATGTCATTAAAACTCCAACGGCTATCTCTTCCTGAAGGCTGCGATAAACTCCTCCTCCATTCCTGCTGTGCGCCATGTTCAGGCGAAGTCATGGAAACTTTAATCCATTCCAATATTGATTTTTCCATTTTCTTTTACAATCCCAATATTCATCCAGTTAAAGAATATCTAATCCGAAAGGAGGAAAATATTCGCTTTGCTGAAAAACATAATATTCAGTTTATCGACGCCGACTATGATACAGATCACTGGTTTACCCGTGCCAAAGGCATGGAAAATGAACCAGAAAAAGGAATTCGTTGTACTATGTGTTTCGATATGCGTTTTGAACGAACTGCATTATATGCACATGAACATGGGTTTAAAATTTTCACCAGTTCATTGGGTATTTCACGTTGGAAAAATATGCAACAGATCAATGAATGTGGCGTTCGGGCAGCTAGTCCATACCCCGCACTACAATACTGGGATTACAATTGGCGTAAAAATGGTGGTGCAGTACGTATGATTGAAATCAGTAAACGTGAAGAGTTTTATCAGCAGGAATATTGTGGCTGCGTATATTCACTGCGCGATACAAATCGCTGGCGCTTAAAAAATGGACGTGAACGTATCAAAATAGGGGAAAAATTTTATAGCAATGCCATGGACGAATTGAATAAATAATTTAATCTACTTTACTGTATAGCAGAAGTATCCAAATTGTTATTCATTGCTAAACCAGTTTTTCCATGAACTCGTCTGTCTTACTTCTATCGGTACAGTTGGAATTATTTCAAACCTGAGCATTTTCGTTTCATCTAACTGCTTTGCCAATCTGGCTTTTACACTATGAATGCATTCACGATCTCCAAACTCACAGCGATCTAAAGTCGTACCACCACATGGACCATTCGCCAGTCCTTTAGGACAAGTTTCAGGACATATATACAAGGTTTCACCCAAACGACATTGTCCACAGCTCTCACAGCCCACCACCCTATGCTTGCTTATAAATTCAGTTTTTAACAAAGCATCAGCAACTTTGGGCTTATTCCAGAGTTTTGAATTGAAAACTAATCCTCCCACCCCTTTTGCGATTTTTGAACTAAAAAATAAATCATGCATCGCATGCATGCTTTTGTATTTCGCAATTTGACCGCTACTGGCTTCTACTGGCTGTAAAACCGGATATTTAAGTTCATCACCTTGTTGTATCTGCCAAAGCTCTTCCCATAGTTTTAAGCATTGATTTAATGTAAGACAACGAAACTTATCCAGTGCCAGTATCAGCTTTTGTTGTTGATCAGCTTGATGACATGCTGATAAATGTATGCCCGCATAACCTAAATGTTTTGCAATATAAATTTGCAAAGCAGCTCGCTCGTAGACCATTTTTTCTGCAAAACCTGGATCTAAACGATATTCCTGCTGTAGGATCTTGAGCATATGCGATGTGATAACAACACCAGCAACTTTATTATCCAACATAAATTTTGCACGACGATATGTTAAAGGCATAACACATGCAAGAATAGGCGTTGTATATTGATGTTCTTTTAGAAAATCCTTTGCCTGTTGTAAGGCATCAAGGTCATAACCTAACTGTGTAATGATATAGTCAGCACCTGCTTTAATTTTCTTTTCCAGTTTAAAATACTGGGCAGACTTTTCAGCATCTGCATATTTAAACGGGTTAAATGCTACACCTATATTAAACTCTGAATGCGTGGCCTTCGCAGCTGTTACAGCATTAACAGACTCCAGATAACGTGTACGCAACAGTGCATTCTGTTTATTTCCAAACCGGTGCTTTTTTAACTTATCCCCTGACAGCATCAAAATATTTAAATATTTCTCTTGCCATGCCTTTTGCAAAAAAGCATTTAAATCCTTAATATCGCGATCTTTTCCAGAAAAATGCAACATTTTCTCGATATTTTCTGACAATTCTGCTGCTAATTGTAATGGTGATAAATCTTCATCAGAATGAACACGATCAGCTATTGCAGCAATAACAGGAAATCCAGCAAGATGTGCAGATTGTATTTGGGATTTTTTGCTTGATGCAATAAATTCGACTAAAAAGCAAAATTGCTGACTGTCTAAATAATCAGAAAATATCGACATAAATGGGAGATAAAGCATAAAATTGAGTAATTATTATAACAACCTTTAGCTATGAATATGTATAGAGC
>NZ_OOGT01000245.1 GCF_900323515.1 Acinetobacter stercoris
TTTACATGCTTTAATATACAAAGTTGTACATTTTACTGTTGACAAATTACATTTTATTATTTGCATTTTGTAAAAAACAGCTAAATTTATTATAACTAATTAGTTTTTTCTGATTAGAAATCTCACAACTTTGTTAATGGATTAGCAAGGAGGTTTATATGTTGGTACATATTTTTAACCGTTTTTTAGGAAAATCACCATCTCGCCGTTTCTTGGCAGATTCTGAAGCATCATATGAAATATCACGTGGTCATGATTTTGAATTACTGGCTGCCCTTCATATGAAAGAAGCCAGTCTTAACACAGAAGATCATGAATCACGTAACGCAATGTGGTATTACCTACGTGCAGCATTACGCGGTGATCAGGAAGCCCAGTACAAGATGGGACTGATCTATCTAAATGGTCAACTAGGGCTTGATCGAAGTTACTCTCATGCTGAAAAATGGCTTACTCAAGCTGCACATCAAGGTCATGTTCAAGCCAGAGAAGAATTAACAAAAGCATATAACCTTTTAGCTTTTTCATAAGCCAACTTACCCTTTCCCTATAAAGCCAATTAATTAATACATTGGCTTTATTCTGCCAACTATTTAATATATTTATTAAATAGTGTCGTTATAAAAAATAAAAATTGTCATTATGAAAAAAAAATATTCGTGAATTACTAACAACAGATGTTTTATAAATTGTATGTTTCCTATACAGTATAAAAATTTTCTATTTAATGAAAATTGGAACGTCGAAATGGATTTTTTAAAAGCTATCCGACAGTATGTATTACTATTGGTTTCTCACCTGAATCAGGAGAAATCATCATATTACCGCTTTTCCTTTTCAGATACTTTTTTAAGTTATCATCGTGCCAAATATTTTGAGCTACTCTCTTTTCAACTCATCAATAAAAATGATTACAGTACTCAAGCAGGACATCAAAGAAATGCAGTCTGGTTTTTCCTGCATTCGGCATTAAAAGGTTATAGCGAATCACAATATAAACTTGGCATCTGCTACTTACATGGAGAATTAGGTCTGAAAAAAAATATTTTTATCGCATATAAATGGTTAAAACTTGCTGCAGACCAAGGACATATTGGCGCAATAAATGAATTAAAACTATTTAGCAGAACCAAGCAGCTTTAAAAATTTATAAATATTTCACAGAATAATTTTAAGACTTTATAATAATAATTTAAAATTTTAATTTCATATTGAAGCTTATATATTACAGATAATACGATCCAATATTTCTAAATAAACAATAAAAAACTTGTATAAATCCTCCTTCCTTAAATTTAAAATCGATTAAAAATCACTAAAATCAGGGATTAATTTAGATCAATACTTTCTATACATTTTAGGCATTTATAGTGCCTGAGTATTTCCAATGGGCTTTATTAAAAAATTATATTCCCTGTGTGTTTTATCTATTTGCAATTCTCTAAAAAACAATCCGACATGTTCAGAATCCTTTTTGATTTTTCAGCATGCAAAACGTTTTGAACTATTAGCACTACAACATATGTATAACTCTCACTCTGCCGATAAGGATCAGTATATATACGCTTATCAAAGAAATGCCTTCTGGTATTTCTTACATGCTGCATTAAAAGGTTATAGTGAATCACAATATAAACTTGGTATTTGTTACCTGAAAGGTGAATTAGGTTTGACCCAAGACAAATACATTGCTCAAAAATGGTTTACTCTTGCAGCAAATCAAGGGCATCTCGATGCCTTATATGAGCTGAATTTGATTCGGACTTCTCAACAATATCCCCATTAAAAAAACCAGCTCGAAAGCTGGTTTTTTATAAAATGGAAATTACCCACTGATCTTTTTGTATTTTTTACGATGCGGTTGAATATCATCACCCAGTTTTGTACGGCGATATGCTTCGAACTCTGTATAGTTACCTGTATAGAATTCTGGTTGCTCATCTTCAAATGAAAGAATATGTGTTGCAATTCGATCCAGGAACCAGCGGTCATGCGACACAACCATAACTGTACCTGGGAACACCAAAATCGCATCTTCAAGTGCACGTAATGTTTCTACGTCCAAGTCGTTTGATGGTTCATCCAGTAAGATAACATTCGCGCCTTGTTGTAGGATTTTCGCAAGTTGTAAACGGTTACGTTCACCACCAGAAAGTTCGCCTACACGTTTTTGCTGATCTTGACCTTTAAAGTTAAAGCGACCGATATAAGCACGTGAAGCGATTTCATAATCACCAACTTTCAGAATATCCAAACCACCTGAAACTTCTTCCCAAACAGTTTTATTATCATCAAGGGTGTCACGAATCTGACCTACGTAAGCAACTTTAACCGAATCACCTAAAGTCACAGTACCTGTATCCGGTTGCTGCTCACCAGTCATCATACGGAAAAGTGTAGTTTTACCTGCACCGTTTGGACCTACGATGCCCACAATCGCTGTAGGAGGTACAGTAAATGATAGGTTTTCGTAGAGTAACTTGTCGCCAAATGATTTACTGATATTTTCAACTTCAACAACCTTGTTACCTAAGCGAGGGCCTGGTGGAATATAGATTTCAGAAGTTTCGTTACGTTGTTGGAACTCTTTAGAGTTAAGTTCTTCAAAACGCTCCATACGCGCCTTGTTTTTCTTTTGCTGACCTTTGGCATTTGAACGAACCCATTCAAGTTCTTTTTTCAATGCCTTCGCAAAAGATTCTTCTTGTTTATTTTCTTGCTCTAAACGGGCATTTTTCTGTTCAAGCCAAGAAGAGTAATTACCTTGATAAGGAATACCATGCCCACGGTCAAGTTCAAGAATCCACTCTGCAACGTTATCCAGGAAATAACGGTCGTGGGTAATCGCCACGATTGTACCAGGGAAATCTTTCAAGAAGCGTTCAAGCCACGATACTGATTCTGCATCCAGATGGTTTGTTGGTTCATCAAGAAGCAGCATGTCTGGTTTAGAAAGTAATAATCGACAAAGTGCTACACGACGACGCTCACCACCAGACAGTTTAGTTACATCTGCATCCCAAGCTGGCAGGTTCAATGCATCAGCAGCAATTTCAAGCTGGTTATTTAAATTGTGCGCATCCCAAGCATGAATAATTGATTCCAGTTTTTCCTGCTCTTTAGCCAACGCATCAAAATCGGCATCGGGATCTGCATATTCAGCAAATACCTGATCAAGACGCTCCAAAGCATCCAAAGCTTCACGTACGCCATCTTCAACGTTACCACGTACATCTTTTGTTGGATCTAATGGTGGCTCTTGTTCTAGATAACCAATTTTAATACCTGGTTGTGCACGAGCTTCACCAGAGAAATCTTTATCTACGCCAGCCATAATACGGAGTAAGGTAGATTTACCTGCGCCGTTTAAACCAAGCACACCAATTTTTGCGCCTGGGAAAAATGATAAGGAGATGTCTTTTAAGATTTCGCGCTTTGGCGGAACCATTTTAGACACTCGGTTCATCGTATAAATATATTGGGCCACGTAGGACTCCTCAATTGAAAAACCAAAATAGGGATATTTGCATTCGCTTTGACTGCTGATTATCCCTTGCAATCCGAAAAATGAATCGAAACATTATACGATGAATGTGCTGAAAAAATAAGGCTTGAACAGATTATCTACATTCTTTTTCTAACTTATGTCTAGTTTAAAAATTAAACGCAATAATGCATCATAATATTGTTACAAATCAAACTTTCGACTCGCTCACACTTATGAAATTAAATGAATAATTATGAATTTTTTATCATTTTGCTTCATAAGATTTGATGCTACACTCGGTTGATAATTAAACATTTTGAAGACAATCCTATGACTTATAAAGATGAAACATTAGCTATTCATGCGGGGTATAGCCCAGAACCAACAACAAAAGCTGTTGCAGTTCCAATTTATCAAACGACTTCTTATTCATTTGATAATACTCAACACGGTGCCGATTTATTTGATCTAAAAGTCCAGGGTAATATTTATACACGTATCATGAACCCAACAACAGCCGTACTCGAACAGCGTTTGGCTGCTCTCGAAGGTGGTATTGGGGCTCTTGCTGTTGCTTCTGGAATGGCTGCAATTACTTATGCCATTCAAACGATTGCCGAAGCTGGGGACAATATTGCATCTGTTTCGACACTATATGGTGGAACATATAATTTATTTGCACATACCTTCCCAAAACAAGGTATTGAAGTCCGTTTCTTTGATTATCAAAAACCTGAAGCTTTACGTGACCTGATTGATGATAAAACCAAACTGGTTTTCGTTGAATCAATAGGTAACCCTTTAGGCAATATCATTGATCTGGATGAAATCTCAAAAATCGCCCATGAATATGGTATTCCTGTTATTGTCGATAATACCGTTGCTACTCCTGCCCTACTCAAACCATTTGAACACGGGGCAGATATCGTTATCCACTCACTCACTAAATATATCGGTGGTCATGGCAACAGCATTGGTGGTGCAATTGTTGACAGTGGTAAATTTCCCTGGGGCAAATATCCGGATCGTTTTAAAGTATTGAACACACCAGACCCAAGCTACCACGGGGTTAACTATGTTGAGGCATTAGGTGAAGCTGCCTATATCGCTCGTGCTCGAGTTGTACCTCTGCGTAACACGGGGGCGGCGATTAGCCCGCTGAGTGTTTTCCTGATCTTACAAGGTCTGGAAACATTAAATCTTCGTATAGAACGCCATACTGAAAATGCTCAGAAAGTCGCAGAATATTTGCAGCAACATCCAAAAGTAAAATGGGTTAACTATGCAGGTTTAAAAGACCACCCTCAACATGCCTTGGCGCAAAAATACGTTAAAGGTAAACCTTCAGCAATTTTGTCGTTCGGAGTACAAGATGGTCGTGAAGGTGGAACGCGCTTTATTGATGCTTTACAGCTATTCACACGTCTCGTGAATATCGGTGATGCAAAAAGTCTAGCTTGCCATCCTGCAACAACAACTCACCGTCAATTGAACGAAGCGGAACTTAAAGCAGCTGGTGTAAGTGAAGATATGGTCCGTTTATCTATAGGTATTGAGCATATTGATGATTTGATTGCTGACCTTGACCAGGCTTTAGCCAAAGTATAAATTTAAAAATGTCATTTATCAGGTTCTTTATGCTATAAGAACCTGATAAAGTCAAACCAATAAAAGTTAGAATAAAAAATAGAGCAAATACTCTAAAATATTTTGTAAATTCATATAGTTAAAACTAGTATTTTTGTTACTTTCCGCCAATAATTACAACAAAATCACGGATCATAATATAG
>NZ_OOGT01000032.1 GCF_900323515.1 Acinetobacter stercoris
ATATATGTTTAATTTATATACAAAATAATGAGCTAAAGATACAAAAAATCGTAAACTTGGTCACATATAACGCTAAAATGGGGTATTCAAAAAGAAAAAGTTGTATTAAGGAACAATACATTGCAAATTAAACGCGTTATAGGTGCTTTGATCTTTATAGTGATTGCAACACTTTGTGGTGTTTTTATCGCAATTTGGGTATTTAAGCATTTCAATATTTATATCCCCCTTGAGAATCAGGCCGTCCGCATTGATTTAAAAGAGCCATTGCATGCAAAAGTCCAGATCCATGATGCACTTAATGTTGATGTGGAAGGAAAAGTAAATGCAGTTATTCCAATTAATGAAAAATTAAGTATCCCTATTGCACAAACATTAACTCCGCGAGTCTATTTTGATAATGCTGTTCCTATTTCAACGAATATTCCCGTAAATGAAGTGTTACATGTCAATCAAGACATGCCTATTGATACCAAAGTGCAGGTTAAAGTTTTAGGGAAAAATATTACTTTACCACTCAAAGGGACGATACCGATCAAAATGGATGTACCAGTGAACATTCAGGTTCCGTTAAATCAAACAGTACATTTAAAATTTGATGCGCCAGTAAAAACCGTTTTAAAAGAAAATTTGAATATTCCATTAGAAGCAACTTTAAAAACCAATATTCCTGTAAAAGGTCATTTGAAAGTACCTGTAAAAACAGCTCTGGATGCTACAGTTGATGTACAAAATACGTTGCCTGTGAAAATTGAAAAAGGTCAATTAAAGATTCCATTGAACTCTTTGAAATTATCGAGAAGTGAATCAATACCACAAACATCTAATTCTTTAGAATAATGAGGATAAAGACATGTGGTTATTTTCTTCTATTAAGTCGATGATTATTGGTTTTTTATTGATTGTTTTATTGGTCGCGATTTTATTTTGGTTATATCTGAATGTTCAAGCTTCCATGAATGTGTCTGCACAATATGCACAGATTCAGCTTTCCCAGTCATTACCAACGAAAATTAATGTTGGAAATTATCTGGAAACACATGCACAGGGCGCATTAAATACCCATATTAATCTGGATCGGAAATTGAGTCTTCCTTTAAGAGGGCGGTATTTGGCGGAACTTGATTTTGCAGTAATAACTCCTGTTTCAGTGAGTATTGACTATGCAACTAAAATAAAAATAAATACAGTAATGCCTTTAGAAACGACGACTGATCTGATTTATCAAAATAAGCTATTACCTAAATTTCCATTAAAGCTGGATATCCCTATTCATCTGGAAGTGCCTTTTCAAATTCAGAGAACCTATAATATTCCAATAAAAATCATGTTTGATGGACCAGTACATTTTGAGTTTGATGAACATGTCGATTTACATATCAAACATATATTTAATCCGGTATTAAATATGAATGACAAGATGACAATGAAAAAAATTGTACCTTTTAATGCCACGATGTATAACGTAGAAAGACAAACACTTGCAGATCTAGAAATGAAGATGGAAATACCTTTAAAAAATATCCATCCTTAATTGTTGATTTGCCCCCACCCATAACTAAGTGAGGGCAGCATTTTTTGTTATTTAACGTGAATTCGACGCAACTACATCTTTAACTTATTAAAAAGCAATGATCTTAGCGGAGTCCTGTTGAATTCTCATCCAGTTTTTGGATCAGCCTGCGGCTCGCCATACTTTTGTTTCGGCAAAATGAGAAGCGAAGCTTCGCAAGAAAACCACCTTGCGGAGCGTTGCTCCTCGCCGCAAAACTCGTCAGCCACCAGCAACATATTCAATAAGTCGCAGAAACAATACATTATAAAAGAAGTCCTGCCTCAAACAGTTGCGGATGACGTTTCCGGGTATCATGTTTCATTAAGAGTTTTATATCAAACTCAGGTTATTTAAATAGATCAGTTATCTGATCTTGGATGAGTGTAGTTTTACGACCTAGTAAATTTTCCAGATCTTTGCTATCACTATACATCGCACCTTTGACTGTTTGTACATCAGCATCAACAATGACTTCGATCAGACCATCAGGTAAACCTGCATTTTTTAGCGCTGATGTGTAATCTTCTGGGCTAATATTTTGATATTGAACGGCTTTACCTGATGCTTTTGCGATATATCCAGCCAAATCAGATAAGGTAAAACTTGTAGAACCAGCCAGCTCATAAGTTTTGTTGTCATGACCTTGTGAAGTTAAAACTTTAGCAGCTGCTTCAGCATAGTCTTGACGTGATGCAGAACTGATTTTTCCATCTTTTGCACTACCGTATAGAGTACCTTGTTCTGCAACATGCTGGGCATTCGCCAGATAGTTTTCGCTATACCAGTTATTACGTAAAAAAGTATATTTAAGTCCACTTGTTTTGATTAAGCTTTCGGTTTCCCGATGCTCTTGTGCTAGACCAAGCGGATTGGTATCAGCATTTAATAAACTTGTATAAGCGATATACGGGACATTAGCTGCTTTGGCTGCATCAATCACTGCGGCATGTTGCGGAGTACGACGACCGACTTCATTTGCAGAAATGAGCAATAATTTATCAACTTCTTGTAAAGCTGGGGCTAACGTTTCAGGCTGATCATAATCAAATAGTCTTAGTTCAATTCCCTTATCTTTAAGTTCTACTGCTTTTTCTATATTACGAACTAAAGCAATAATATTTTCTGCTTTGGTTTCTTTAAGCAGTGCATCAATGACAAAATGACCGAGTTGACCAGTTGCACCAGTAATTGCAATTTTCATTATTTCACCTTTCACTTGATTGTTTTATGTACTTGATGGCATTATGGTATGCAATAAACTAACTTAATGTAAGTACGTACCCTGAAGTAAGTAAATTGCATTTTGGAGAGAAATAAATGAGTATCTACGCAACGAGTGATCTGGTTGGTCAAGTTTTGTCCAACGAATGTCCGTCTCGTGAAATATTGGAGCATTTGACCAGTAAATGGTCTGTTTTAGTTTTGCGTTGTTTGAGTGACGGTGTATTACGTTTTAGTGAATTACGAAACCGAATAGAGGGCGTGAGCGAAAAAATGCTTGCTCAGACATTAAAGGTTCTAGAGCATGATGGTTTTATTTTACGTACAGTATATCCTGAGGTTCCACCAAAGGTAGAGTATCAACTGACGGTTTTAGGTGCACAAGCTGCCGAGAAGCTGAATTATTTAATTGGCTGGATTGAAAGAAGTTTACCTGATATTCTGGAAAGTAAAAATAAAGTTACTGCTAGAGCTGTTTAGTTAGCTTTTTTAAGTAATCTATGGGCATTTCTGATTTATTCACATAATGAACCAAAGTGATGCATATGGGTAAAGCGACCCTGTTGCCGTTGATATTGATCTATTTGTGGAACGAGTCTTTGAAAATGTTCGGACTGGATATGTAATTCTAACGCAACGCTATTTTCCCATTCTTCAATAAAGATAAAATGATCTCGCTCTTTGATATCATGATAAAGATCATAATAGATACAACCAGTTTCAAGTTTAGTCTTTTCAACGAGTTCTTGATAAAGTGGTAGGACTAAATCTATTTTATCAATTTGAATAAAGTCCTCTGCAATCAGTTTAAGTTTCATGGTTTTCCATTTAAAAAAGCAATTTGAATTATAAAAAGTATATTGAGCAATAAGTAAAAATTATATATACAGAATTGCCCATTGTTATGATGAAATTATTAAGCAAAAAAAATCTTAAAGATCAATCAACAATAAAATTCAGTAATTACTGAATAATTCTATTCGAGAAATTCTTTAAAATATGGCAAAATAGGCGGTTTTAAAGTTTTTAGAGGATTGGCAGTATGCGCTTTGTTGATGAAGCAGTCATTACCGTAGAGGCTGGCGACGGTGGCAATGGCGTAGCCAGTTTTCGCCGTGAAAAATTTGTACCATTTGGTGGTCCAGATGGTGGTGATGGTGGTCGTGGTGGCAGTATTTATATTCAGGCTGATGACGACACCAGTACACTTGTAGATTATCGTTATACCCGTAAATATCGTGCTGAGCGCGGTAAAAATGGTGCAGGCGCAAACTGTGCTGGTCGTGGTGGAGAGGATGTAATCCTTAAAGTTCCTGTAGGAACCACCATCGTAGATACAGATTCTGGTGACATTATTGGTGATTTGGTCAAAGATGGTCAAAAAGTTCTGGTCGCTGCTGGTGGAGATGGTGGTTTAGGAAATACACATTTCAAATCTTCAACCAACCGTGCTCCACGTAAGTGTACTCACGGGATTAAAGGTGAATTTCGTGAAGTTCGGTTAGAACTTAAAGTTCTTGCTGACGTCGGTTTATTGGGTATGCCTAATGCGGGTAAATCTACATTTATTCGTGCTGTATCGGCTGCTAAACCTAAAGTAGCAGATTATCCATTTACGACAATGGTACCAAATCTGGGTGTGGTGGATGCTGATCGTCATCGTTCATTCGTTATGGCAGATATTCCAGGTCTGATCGAGGGTGCAGCAGAAGGAGCGGGTTTAGGTATTCGCTTCCTTAAACATTTGGCTCGTACACGTATTTTGTTACACATCGTTGATGTGCAACCGATAGATGGTTCTGATCCTGCTTACAATGCCAAAGCGATTATGGAAGAATTAAAGAAGTTCTCTCCAACTTTGGCAAAACTTCCAGTCGTTTTGGTACTCAATAAGCTAGATCAGATTGATGAAGACTCACGTGATGAGTGGTGTAAGCATATTCTTGATGAATTACAATGGGATGGACCTGTATTTAAAACTTCTGGTTTGCTTGAAGAAGGTACCAAACAGGTTGTTTATTACCTCATGGATCAAATTGAGCAACAACGTGAACGTGAAGTTGAAGATCCTGAATATGCAAAAGAAGTGAAAGAATTCCGTGACCAGCTTGAAGCTGAGACACGTGAACAAACCATCGCTGCCAAAGAAGCCTATCGTGCAAAACGTAAAGCAGAACGTGAAGCAGGTATGGATGATGATGACTTCGATGACGATGATGATGGCGAAATGGAAGTGATTTACGTTCGATAATTTTGAATAGAAATCATTTCAAACATAACTTGAGGGTAAAATGATAGAAGTGGTAGATGGGCAACGTAAGCTCGAAGCTTGTAAACGAATCGTTGTTAAAATAGGCTCATCTTTACTCACGGCAAATGGGCAAGGTTTAGATATAAATGCAATTTCGCATTGGGCGAAGCAAATTGCTGATCTACACAATGCAGGACATGAGATTATTCTTGTGTCTTCAGGTGCTGTTGCAGAAGGGATGGTACGTATGAAGTTACCAAGCCGACCCACAGATCTACCCAGCCTTCAAGCTTGTGCAGCGATTGGGCAAATGGGACTTATTCAAACTTGGTCAAGTGTTCTGGATAATTTACATATTCAGACAGCGCAAGTTTTATTGACTCATGATGATCTGGCTGATCGCCGCCGTTATTTGAACTCGTGTGATGCCTTACAGAACCTTATTGACTGGAGAGTTATTCCAGTCATCAATGAGAATGATACGGTATCAACCGATGAAATTCGGTTTGGTGATAATGACACACTTGCTGCAATGGTTGCAGGACAAGTGCATGCAGATTTGCTCATTATTCTTACTGATCAGCAAGGAATGTTTGACTCTGATCCTCGTAACAATCCTGATGCAAAGCTGCTATCTACAGTGCGTGCTTTAGATGACAGCTTATTTGAAATGGCTGGTGGTGGCGGTACTTTGGGAAGGGGTGGCATGCTGACCAAGGTACGTGCGGCACGTCTGGCTGCAAAGTCAGGTTGTCCAACTCTGATTGCCAGTGGTGAAAGTGATCATGTTCTTGCACGTTTAATGTCTGGTGAGATGTTGGGAACACTATTTATCACTGATAATGACCGTATCACAGCACATCAGCAATGGTTAGCTGCACATTTGCAAACTGCAGGTCGTTTAGTCATAGATGATGGTGCAGTTGATGCAATCAAGAAAAAGCATCGTAGTTTACTACCAGTAGGTGTTAAAGCAGTAGAAGGGCATTTTGATCGAGGTGATGTAGTTGAATGTGTAGACCGGCATGGTAAGCGTGTAGCTGTTGGACGTGTGAATTTTAGCTCACGTTCTGCTGAGATTGTTAAGGGATTATCTTCTGATAAAGTTCATCAGGTTTTAGGCGAGGCGCGTTCACTAGAAATGATTCATCGCAATCATATGGCAATATATTAATTTTTTGATCCTGTCTTAAAATAATTCTCCAAAGCTCGCTCAGGCGGGCTTTAAATTAGGCAATACTTCTATCTTGTAATTGTTCGCATTGATGTAACTTGGGTAGTTGTTTATCACGTCCAACAATATAAGAAAAATCAGCCAAACTACACATTTCCAGGTCTTCTTTGCTGTTTCCATATGCATAAACATTCTGGTAAAGATCGAGGTTATATTTTTCTAAAATACGAATTCGTTTTTGTTCACAACTACAATCTGGTGTGGAAAATGAACCTGTCAATTTCCCATGTTTTACTTCAGTTTGAGTACAAATTAACTCAACATCCAGGATTTCACTGATAATAATGAGATAAATGTCTACAGAAGCTGAAACGATGACGATATCATCATTATTTTCTTTATGGCATAAAAACTGTTTGTAAATATTTTGATTAATATGCTTTAGCAAAGAAGGTGCATATTCTAGTGCCAAATCACGTATTTCCTGGGCGTCGGCATTTTTAAACATGGCATTGAATAGTTTTGGACGCATAGAGTTTGCAGGATAAATATTTAAATAATAGGCTTGAATCCAAGGAAGAATTTTTAAACCCTGTTTCACAATATGTCGTTTAGACAGGGCGTAAAAAATGAACCCTGTGAAACTATCTTTTTGGCACAAGGTTCCATCAAAGTCAAATAGAGCTAAATTCTTATTCTTTTGGCGCGGTGCATGCATGATTCATATCTTCCGTTTACGCGGCTAGCATACCAGTTTGTATTGTAATCCCGACTAAGTTTTGGTCCTGTAATAAGGACTTGAGGCATAACAGCATAAGGTGCATCTTTACCAGTTTTTGCTTTATAAAGTTTATTAACAGCAATATATGTTTGAGATTTTTCAAACTCAGGGTCTTTTTCTAGCTTTAAATCACTCCTTAACTGGCGTGGTGTAATAAGTACGTTATTTTGTGCAAAGAGAACCATCAATGCTTTTTCGGTATCAGTTGTTGCTGCTTTCGGATTGCCATTTTTATCATAAGACAATAAATCGCCATCCAGATCAAGCTTGGCATCTGTAAGTTTGTCAATGCTTTGCTGGAAAGCCGCATTACGACTTGAATACATACCTGAGTTATAGTCAGCAAAACGATAAATCGCTTTATCATAATCAGCTGGATACATCATTAGTCGATGAATTCCGTAATAAAGACCACCATATTCAGTATATAGGTCATCACGTAATTCATTAATATTTACACTGTTACGTTTATGTTCTTTGGCATAATTGATATGAACCTGCATCGAGCCTAATGTAGTAATCGGATTCATTTTCTCTGCAATGTCTTGACCTACCAGTTTGGCTGCACCAGTTAATGCACTGACATGATAATGTTTTGACATGTAATCAAAAATTTCTCGATAAAGTACATCCAGATCTTTTTCTGTCCGTACTTTACGCATTTGCTTTAAATAGTTATTTTCAGGGGTTGGCTGATTTTTTAAAACGGACTCAAAATAGTTTGCAATTGGTCCACCTAAAGTTGCACCCAGTTTATCTTCAAATTTTTCTTGCAGTCTGTCCTGTACTTCTTTTACCGCTTTGTCTCCCAAACCTGAAACAACAGGGTTGGCAACAAAGTTGGATTCTTGATCGACAACAGCAATAATCGAACAAATATTATCTTTGGTCTGGGGAATTTTTAGGTCAGTAGTTATAGCATAAATATCTTTTGCCCATGAGCTGCGATCATTGACTCGTGCTGGAATCAATTTTTTAACCTGATCTTCCTTTAAAGTTGGGTCATCATCCTCTGACCATAATGAGCCTTTGCCACAAGCAACGAGGCTTAGAGATAAAGCCAGAATGCTAATTGATTTGTAAAGACCTGATTGCGGATTAAATTTTTTCATAGCGATGAAAACACTTGCTAAAAAGGGTGAGCCAGATTGGCTGATGAAGTATACTATGTTAGTCGTCAAATGTCTGAATATATATGTATATTGGTCCTTATCAACTGTCAAATAATTTAATCGTCGCACCTATGGCAGGAGTGACGGATAGACCGTTTAGAACACTATGTAAATACTTCGGTGCAGGTCATGCTGTCAGTGAGATGATGACAGCGGATAAGACTTTGAGGATGACAAAGAAAAGCTTGTACCGAGCCAATTTTGACGGTGAGTTAGCTCCGATTTCAGCTCAAATAGCAGGTTCGGAACCTGAACAGCTTGCCGAAGCTGCTCGTTATCAGGTGGCAAATGGAGCACAGATTGTCGACATTAATATGGGCTGTCCAGCCAAAAAGGTGTGCAGTAAACTGGCAGGGTCTGCATTGCTAAAAGATGAGGATCTGGTTGCCCGTATTTTAGATGCAGTAGTTGAAGCTGTGGATGTTCCAGTAACACTCAAGACACGTTTGGGATATTTAAATGGTCATGAAAATATATTGCGTGTTGCAAAACGGGCAGAAGAAGCGGGCATCGCAGCATTGGCTTTACATGGCCGTACCCGTGAAGATATGTATTTAAATACGGCACGTTATAGTTTGATCAAAGAGGTAAAACAGTTACTTCATATTCCTGTTATTGCAAATGGTGACATTGATAGTCCAGAAAAAGCAAAGTATGTACTTGATTATACGGGTGCAGATGCAATTATGATTGGACGAGCTGCACAAGGCAGACCCTGGATTTTTAGAGAGATTGCTCATTATTTACAGACAGGAGAGTATTTAGCTGCACCAACTATTGCTGAAGTTAAAGAAGTTTTACTAGGTCATTTAGCTGAGTTATATCAGTTTTATGGTGAGTATTCAGGGTGTAGAATTGCACGTAAGCATATTGCCTGGTACACCAAAGGACTACATTCAAGTAATGAGTTCCGTCAAAATATGTATAAAGTGGAAAGCACAGTAGATCAGGCAAAAGTTGTTGAAAACTATTTTAATCATTTGCTTGATCAAGGTAATATCATGAGTGATGTTCAAACAGAATCAGTAAATTTGTTGGCAGCAAATTAAATCAATATCTTTACTATGTCATAAATTATTCATTTGACAACACATATGGATATACATATATTTAAATAAGTGAATATTGAGGTGGGATTATGCAGCAAACTGAATTTTTTAAATGTTTGTCTGATCAAACCAGACTTGATTTGTTAAAGATTGTTTTACAGAAGCAAAAGGTTTGTGTTTGTGAGTTTACTGAATATTTAAATCTTAGCCAGCCAAAAATTTCCAGACACCTTGCTTTACTGAGAAATCTTTCGATTCTGTTAGATCAAAGGCAGGGACAGTGGGTGTATTACAGTATTCATCCTGATTTACCTGTCTGGGCAAAAGATATTTTAAAAATTGTTTCGGAACATCGAAGCGATTCATTATCTGTACAGATGGACTGTATGTCCTCTATCTCAGTTCATTGTGAGTAAAGTTAAATGAAAATTTTATTTTTATGTACAGGGAATAGCTGTCGTAGCATTCTTTCAGAAGTATTATTTAATAACCGTGCTCCAGCAGGTTGGAAAGCATTCAGTGCTGGCAGTAAGCCATCTGGAATAGTTCATCCTTTTACACTAAAGACTTTAGAAAATTTGGGGCTTTCTACAGAAGGTCTGTTTAGTAAACATATTGATGATTGTGAGCAATATCAACCAGATGTTGTAATTACTGTTTGTGATCAGGCAGCACAGGAAGCGTGTCCACTTTATCTGGGAGCGGCGATAAAAGCGCATTGGGGGTTAAGTGATCCATCACATTTGAATTTGCCTGAAATAGAAAAATTGCAAGAATTTCAAAAAACTATAGATCATATCAATCGACGTCTGGATGTTTTGTTTAGTTTGGATGTCAAGCAATTGCCCCGTGCTGAACTCATTGCAGAAATTAACAAAATTTCCAATATCGGATAGGTACATGGCAAATTCCAGACTTTCATTTTTAGATCGTTACTTGACGCTCTGGATTTTTATTGCCATGGCATTGGGTGTTGCGATTGGTGTTTTTTTCCCAAATGTGGCGTTATCTTTAAATCAGATGAGTGTGGATTCAGTCAATATTCCGATTGCGATCGGGTTGATTTTGATGATGTATCCTCCACTTGCCAAAGTTGATTATGCAAGTTTGTCTGAGGTTTTTAAGGATAGTAAAACATTGGCATTGTCATTAATTCAAAACTGGATAATTGCACCATGCTTAATGTTTATTTTGGCATTTATATTTTTGCAAAGTTATCCTGAATATATGACTGGACTGATTCTTATCGGTTTAGCACGCTGTATAGCAATGGTGCTGGTCTGGAATGGGTTAGCATGCGGAGATAATCAGTATGTTGCTGCATTAGTTGCATTTAACAGTATTTTCCAGATTTTATTTTTTAGTAGTTATGCATGGTTTTTCCTGACACTTTTACCACCATATTTTGGCGTAGAAGCACAGGTCATACAGGTCGGTTTTTGGACAATCACGCATGCTGTTTTGATTTATTTAGGAATTCCATTTTTACTTGGATTTTTGAGTAGATGGTTTTTGGTTAAACAAAAAGGTCTGGATTGGTATCAAAATCAGTTTATTCCCAAAATCAGTCCACTGAGTCTGATTGCTTTGTTATTGACTATTGTTGCGATGTTTAGCCTTAAAGGTGGCGAAGTCGTGAGCTTACCACTGGATGTGATACGTATTGCGATTCCATTAACGATTTATTTTGTATTGATGTTTTTTATCAGTTTCTGGATGAGTAAATGGATGGGCAATAATTATTCCCGTACCGTAGCTATATCTTTTACTGCTGCTGGGAATAACTTTGAACTTGCTTTGGCTGTTGCCATTGCTACATTTGGATTGGCATCAAAAGTAGCGTTTACGACTGTGATTGGTCCATTAGTGGAAGTCCCTGTGCTGATTTCACTAGTGAGTGTGTCTTTATGGTTAAAAAAGAAATATTTCAAAGAGGTTAGAGATTGATGACTCTTCCAAATATTGATTTGAAATCGCTCGAAAAACCAGATTTTGAGCAGATTCAAGCAAAACAGCTTGAACATCCTCCACGTATTTTATTGTTATATGGTTCAAATCGTGAAAGGTCTTATAGCCGATTAGCAGTACAGGAAGCAGGGCGTATATTGGAGTACTTGGGTGCAGAAGTGAAAATATTTCATCCAAAGGGTTTACCACTCCCTGATGATGTAGAGGTAGACCACCCTAAAGTTAAAGAGTTATATGAACTTTTGGCTTGGTCAGAAGGGATGGTGTGGTGTTCTCCTGAACGTCATGGTTCGATGAGTACTATATTTAAAGCGCAGATCGACTGGATTCCACTTGCAGCAGGTGCAATTCGTGCTACTCAAGGTAAGACGCTGGCTTTAATGCAGGTTTGCGGTGGTTCACAGTCGTTTAATACTGTTAACCAAATGCGTATTTTAGGTCGGTGGATGAGAATGATCACCATTCCAAATCAATCATCGATTCCTAAAGCATTTCTGGAGTTTGGTGAGGAGGGCCGCATGAAAGCATCCGCTTATTACAATCGTATTGTCGATGTGATGGAAGAGCTTTATAAATTTACGCTTTTGACCCGTGGGCAGTCTGCGTATTTAACGGATCGCTATTCAGAACGTGTAGAAAGTGCGGAACAATTATCTCAGCGGGTAAATCAGCAAGATCTTTAAAATTGTTTTTGTGGTTGGAAAAATTTTTCATTCATGGGAAATTTTCTTGATTTTGGAGGTATTTTTATTCACCTTGATACAATCAATATTGAAATGAAGTATGAATATGTATTCAAACCATTTATTACGCATGGCTGAATATAATATCTGGGCAACTGCCAGACTAGTTCAAGCCTTAGAGCCAGTTTCCATTGATGATTTTAATAAAGATACGGGACTATTTTTTAAAAGTATTTCGGGAACTTTAAATCATCTTTTACTTGGTGAGCATTATTTATGGTATCCACGTTTTAAGGAAGGGATTTCTCCATCCATCCCGTTAGATACGATTGTTCATACAGATAAACATATACTTTTGCGAGAGTTAAGACAAAAAACACTAAACTGGTCATCTTTTATAAAACAACTAGATGACAGGATTTTAGATGGTAAATTAAGTTATCGTACAACGTCAGGTCAGCAGTTTACTTTACCTTATTCTGCGACATTAATGCATGTTTTCAATCATGGTACACATCATCGTGGACAAATCACAGCTGCATTAACGCATTTGGGTTACGAAAGCCCAGTGCTGGATTTAGTTTATATGCTGGTAGAGCAACATAACCAATCATGATGTGTTTATTTCTTCTCTATTTTCTAGTTAATTGATAATTTCAATATACTACTGAATAAAGAATAGATAAACTTTTGTTTAAATTCTAAAAATATGAAAAAACAATTCTTTAAGTAAATTATGAGATATTTTTCTCTTATTTTTAAAAAAATATGCTTTTTATATCTATTTATATACCTTTATAGCATTGGTCACTAAAAACAATGAGATGTATTTTTACCGGGCATTATAAAGCGCGGTAAGGATACAGCATGAATAAAATCACCAATTTCTTCACACAGTTGATGCAAAAATATTTGCCTGATCCTTTTGTATTTGCAATTGGACTGACACTTTTGACCATGATTTTGGCTGTTGTGATCGAAGGATACTCGCCTGTAGATACGCTTTCAAGCTGGGGGGATGGTTTCTGGAGTTTGTTGGCATTTACCACTCAAATGGCAGTGATTCTCTGTATGGGATATGTACTAGCAGCTTCTGAAGTTGTTGATAATTTTTTAAACAAAATTGTTAGTCATGTCCATAGACCTCAGACTGCAATTATCGTTGCAACATTAGTTGGTTGTATTGGTTGTTATCTGAACTGGGGCTTTGGTCTGGTTGTTGGTAGTATCATTGCACGCAAACTTGCAACACAGGTAAAAGGTGTACATTATCCTTTAATTATTGCCGCAGCCTATAGTGGATTCACTATGTATGGGCTTGGTTTTTCCGCCACTATTCCTGTATTGATCTCTACACCAGGTCATGTGTTTGAAAAACAGATGGGTATCGTACCTTTAACAGATACGATTTTTTCTGTTCCATTATTATTGATTACATTAACTGTCCTTATCACTTTACCTTTATTAAATGCATGGCTACATCCAAAAAATAAGGATGAGGTGAAAGAAATTAATATTTCTTTAACGCCGACGATGAATACCGTTAAAACGTCTCAGGATAATGAACCTCAGACATTTGCAAGTCGTTTAAATAACAGTAGATTATTGAGTTTTTGTATCGGTATCTTGGGTTTGTTTTATATTGCAATTTACTTTATCCAGGACGGTGCACTTGATCTTAATAAAGTAAATTTCATTATCTTATTTCTGGGTATTTTATTTTTAAAAACGCCTGCAAATTATGTTGCAAAGCTCAATGAAGGTATTAAAACGATTGGTGGGATCGTTTTACAGTTTCCATTTTATGCAGGCATCATGGCGATCATGGATAAATCTGGTTTGGTCAGTACTATATCGGAAGTGTTTGTAAATGTCGCCAATGCACATACATTACCTTTTTGGGGCTTGGTCAGTTCTTTTGTGATCAATTTCTTTGCACCTTCTGGTGGTGGTCACTGGGCACTGCAAGGGCCATTCATGATTCAGGCGGCAACAGAATTACATAGTTCTATGGCAATTACTGCAATGTCCGTGATGTTGGGAAATGCGTGGAATGATCTGGTGCAGCCATTTTGGATTTTACCTGCATTGGCTCTCTCGCAGCTCAAGCTGAAAGACATCATGGGTTATAGTGTTATTGCCATGTTTTGGGTGGGGATCATTTATATTGTTGGAATTTTTGTCTGGTCATATCTTTATATTTAAAACTGTATATACCTTTAGAACATCTGGTTATTTTCAGATAACCAGNTGTTCTAAAGAAGATTAATAATGATTGATTTCCAATACTAATTGGTTGATTAAATCTTGTGCCTCAAGTTCACGAATCTGGGCAACATTGCTTCCTGCCCAAAAAGCACCATAGCTAAAGTCGCCATGTTTTGATGCCAATGCATGTAGTTGTTTTGCCAAATCATATGCATAAGGGTATGCAGCATGAGCAACCCGATCTGGTAGATCAACATGTGTATGCCAGTGATTGATTAACCCACGCGCAGGACGACCAGAGATGGTAGCAGTGATTTGTGTTAGGGGCTGATCAAATAAGGCTTTGCGGTATACATCATTGGCATTGGATGATTTGCATTGTACAAAGGCTGTTCCCAGCTGCACTGCACTTGCTCCAAGTTGTAACATGGTACGTGCCTGAGAACCGTTCATGATTCCTCCCGCCGCTACGATCGGTAGGCTAGTATGCTTTTTAATGAGCTGTACCAGGTCTGCTGTTTTAATTGATGCATCAATATTCTGATTGAAAATACCACGATGTCCGCCAGCTTCAATTCCTTGGGCAATGATTACATCAATACCTGCCTCTTCGATAGCTAAAGCTTCTGCCAGATTGGTTGCAGAAACCATGGTCATGATACCTGCTTCTTTTAGTTTCTGGATTTGGTATGCATGCGGAATACCAAAGTGAAAACTTACAACTTTGGGCTTGGTTTCAAGACAAAGGTTGAGAAAATCATCATTATCCAGAAAACTTGGATAAATGCACTTAAGTTCGTTAGGTGGAGCTGCTCCAAACCTTTCAAACTCTGGAGTTAAATGATGAATCCATATCTGATTTTCCTCAATATTGACAGGGACACTATGATGACAAAAGAAATTGAGATGTAGTGAGTTTGCTGTTAAAGCTTGTGCCTCTAAAATCTGTTTTCTTGCTACCTCGATACCACTTGCACCCAGACCAAGTGAACCTAATCCACCTTGGTTGGAAACCTCAGCAGCGAGCTGGGCTGTCGATACACCAGCCATAGGTGCAAGCAAAATAGGGTGCTTAATGTCTAATTGTTCTAATAAGGTCATGATTAGGCTCCTATGATTTAGTATCACTTTGCCCAAGCTTTTTAAAATAATCAAATAATGTTCGATATTTTCTTTAAAAATGTCTATTAAATACATCTTTAAAAATAGGGCGACATGAAGTGTCGTTTTGAAATCTTGAAATACTCAAATTATCAATAAATCATTTTTATAATAAAGAGTCTTTCTCAAATTTAGTCCATTAATCATGTCTGATCGTATCCGTGAAAAATTGCAGATTTTAGCTGATGCAGCCAAATATGATGTTTCATGTTCATCAAGTGGCAGCAATCGGAAAAATAAAGATAAAGGATTGGGGAATACTGGTTCAGGTATATGTCATAGCTATACGGAAGATGGGCGCTGTGTTTCCTTACTTAAAATTTTATTTTCTAATGTATGTATTTATGATTGTGCCTACTGCGTTTCACGGCGATCCAATGATGTTAAACGGGCGGCATTTACTGTTCAGGAGGTAGTTGATTTAACTATTAATTTCTATAGGAGAAACTATATAGAAGGGCTGTTTTTGAGTTCGGGCATATTCAAATCGGCAGACTATACCATGGAGCGTATGTTGCAAGTGGTAAAAAAACTCCGTTTAGAGGAAAATTTCAACGGTTATATTCATCTTAAAACCATACCTGGTGCATCGCCTGAAATTATTCACGAAGCAGGGCTGTATGTAGACCGTATGAGTATCAATCTTGAAATGCCAACAGCAGATGGATTGAAACGGTTTGCACCGGAAAAAAATCATCAGGAAGTGCAAAAAGACTTGGGAATAGTTCGTGATCGTTTGATTCAACTGAAAGATGAACGAAAAATCATTCGATCTGTTCCTAAATTTGTTCCAGCAGGGCAAACAACGCAAATGGTGGTTGGAGCACATAGCGAATCTGATAAGGATGTTATTTTAATGGCTGATCGTCATTATAAAGAGTTCAAGCTTAAACGAGTTTATTATTCAGGATATATTCCAATCAATGATGAAGAAAAAGCTTTGCCTGCTGTTGGCTCTGCACCACCTTTATTGCGAGAGAATCGTCTATACCAATCAGATTGGTTAATGCGATTTTATGGTTTTGAAGCGAATGAAATCGTTAATGACCAACATCCAAACCTTGATCTGGATATTGATCCCAAACTGGGGTGGGCACTTCGTCATCCTGAAGCATTTCCAGTTGATATCAATAAGGCAGAGTACCGCATGATTTTACGTGTGCCTGGCATTGGTGTACGTTCGGCCAAGAAAATAATTCAGGCACGCCGTTTTGGTCAGATCCATATTGATCAATTAAAACGGATGGGTGTTGCATATAATCGTGCACAACATTTTATTCGTTGTGCAGATACACCAAAATTCATAAAAGATCAGTTACCGGGCCAGATACGACAACAAATTTTACAGTCAGGACAATCCAAATATACCAAACAGCTTTCTCCACAGTTGGGACTGGGTTTCTAAAATGGCGAAATACCTTTTTGACGGGACCATGACGGGTTTGCTGTGCTGTGTATTTCGAGCATTTCAATTTAAAGAGTTTGATGCTCTTATCAGTGTAAATGCACATGATCAGTCAGGGTTATTTGATGAAAATATTATTGTTGCATCTAATGAAAGTCATGCAGAAAGAGTTTGGCAGGGGTTAAAACTTAAAGTTTCACCACTTGGACTGAGAAATTTTTATTATACTTTTTTAGCCGAAAATACAGTTGCCTTTCAACATCTGTTTAATTTCAGTATTTATGCATTTAGTTCACAAAAAAACATTGACCATGATTTTGGCCATCAGGACGTTTTGGCTATCGCTCAATGGGCAAAGCAAGTGGGGCGTGAAAAGCATAGAATGGAAGCATTTGTCCGCTTTAAAAAATGTAAGGATGGACTTTTTTTAAGCCTGATTCGACCTGATTTTAATGTATTACCACTGATTGAAAGACATTTTAAAAGTCGTTATCAGGATCAAAGATGGTTGATCTATGATGAGAAACGAAAGTTTGGTATTTATTACGATTTAAAAAATGTGCATCAGGTATTTATGGATGCCCATGTGATAGATGAAAATATTGAAAATGGTTTTAGCCAAAACTTCAGTATTGAACTGGATGATGAAGAAGTTTTATATGATCAGCTCTGGAAAGATTATTTCAACAGTGTCAATATTACAGCACGTCGGAATCTAAAACTGCATGTGCAGTATGTGCCTAAACGCTACTGGCGGTATATGAATGAGAAGGCATTATAAAATGATTCCCCAAAACGATTGCTACAGATGAGTCATAGGTTCAAATCTGTTTTTTTTAAAAACAGAATATTTGTGAGTCACAATAATAGTTCCCCCTCTGTTAAAGAGAGGGATTTTTCTAATTAGTAATGATCAGATCAAGGTTAACAACCTGTGATTTTGGTTGTCTGAGGCTTTTCATCTGGGAAAAAAGCAGGGCGCAGTCTGACTCCAAGAGCATTTCCAATAAAAGCAAAGCATAGCCATAACCAACCATGTAAACTGCCAGAAGCAATACCACTGAAATATGCACCGATATTACAGCCATATGCTAACCGGGCACCATACCCAAGTAACAAACCACCAATGACTGCGGCTAGAATAGAGCGTCTGGGAATTTTAAAATTCGGAGCAAATTTACCTGCTAAACTGGCTGCTAAAAGCGCACCAATCATAATCCCGGAGTTCATCATCGAGGTAATATCAAACCATAAAGGTTCAGCTAAAGCTTTTGCATTTGCTGGTTCCTGCCAGTATTGCCAAGCTGCGACATTCATGCCTAATACCTCTACGAATTTTGCTGCCCAAACAGCGAGAGCAGATGTAACACCCCAGGGACGACCAGCAAGGGCTAGTGTGGCATAGTTTAATAAAGTAAGCAGGACACCACCTAAAATCAGTGACCAGGGGCCTTGTAGAAAACGTCGGAAACCATGATTTTTTGAAACAGGGGCAACTTCAAGAGAACCATGTCTGCGTTTTTCAAAAAATACAGTCAGATAGGCAATGAGTGCAAACAGTACAAGATTGATGAGAAGGGCAGGCATAACTCCCAGCTTTTCTACAACAGAAATAGGCGCTAAATGGGGTAGATTGAACCACCAGTCCAAATGTGCTGTTGCGAGTAATGAACCTAAACAGAAGAACACTAGGGTAATAAGCATACGTGCACTACCACCACCTACGGTATAAAGTGTCCCGGAAGCACAGCCACCACCGAGTTGCATGCCTATCCCAAAGATAAAAGCGCCTATCGCAACTGACATGGAAACAGGCGAGACAAAGCCCTTAACTGGATGACCAAACAGTTCACCTGCACTAAGTGCTGGGAAAAACAGCAATACAGCTAAGGCAAGCATGATCATTTGAGCACGTAACCCACGACCACGTTGTTCTTTGATGAATATCCGCCAACTCGAGGTAAAGCCAAAAGAAGCATGATAAAGTGTTATACCCAGTGCACCTCCTATCAAGAAAAGAAGTGCCTGGTTCAAACCTGCAAAATACTTTGTACCAATAAAGCCGGTGAATAAAAGAAAAATAGCAACCCAGACCGTTTTTTGAGAACGGACAGATTTATCTGCAATAATAGACATGAAACAACGATAAACAAGAAGGGAGAACCAGTATTTTAAATCAAAATTCTATTTATGGATGATTTCAGAGAAGAATTAGCCGCTTTTTTATGATTTAATTGGATAAATATATTAAGAATTAATATAGGACGCTAAATAGGACTGACATGAAATAATGAACCAATCCAGCTTGAAAAAGCCATAGCAATAATTCCCCAAATCATGACACGAAAACTTCCTTTGAATAATGATGTACCTGCATAGTAACTTGAAATTGCTCCCAGTATACCTAAGGAAAGCACACCAATAATAGCTACGATGGTTTCCAGATATTGCTCAGGGCTGATAAGAATAGAGATCATTGGGCATAAAGCACCAATTGAAAATGATAAAGCAGATGAGCCAGCGGCCTGAATTGGCTTTGCAGCAGTCATTTCATTAATACCGATTTCATCACGAGCATGGGCTTCCAGTGCATTATTATTGGTGAGCTGGACTGCTACTTCTTTCGCTAATTCTGGGGTCAAACCTCGTTGAATGTAAATATGTGTGAGTTCATTTAGCTCAGTGTTCGGATTTTTTTCCAGCTCTTGGGCTTCAATCTTTAGATCAGTTTCTTCAATATCAACTTGTGACTTTACTGAGATATATTCACCTGCAGCCATAGAGCTTGCACCAGAAATCAGCCCCGCAATACAGGTGATCAGTAATGTATGTGATGATGCACCACTGGCAGCCATCCCCATAACTAGGCTGGTTACAGAAATAATCCCATCATTTGCACCAAGTACTGCTGCACGTAACCAGCCAGCTCTTTGAATATAATGCTGTTCTGTGTGGTGGGAATGATGCATATTTTTCTCAATTCAAGAAATGAATGATTTAATTTAAATCAAAAAAATAAGCAGTAAAAGGAATATTTTAAAATAGTATTTTGAATCAATATTAAATATTTACTTAAAAAAAGCCCCCGCAGGAGCTTTTATTCAACAGGTCTGATTATTTAGACGCTTCATTTTTCACATGTGCAGCACCATGTTCAACGGCTTCTGCTGTTTTAGCTGTAGCATCTTTAGCAGTTGCTACAGCACTATCCGCTACTTTTCCAGCTTCTGTAGCTGCATGATCGGTAGCAGTTGCTGTTGCATTTGCAGCATTATCAACAGCTGTTGCTGTAGTACTCGCAGCACTATTTGCTGCATCTTTTAAGTCATGACCAGCTTGAGTTGCTGCATTTTCTAGATGTTCACCAGTTGTTGCCCCTGTTTCTGGGGTTTTTTCTTTGCTACATCCAACAAGCGCAACACTTGCAGCAAGACCTAAAGCAATAACTATTTTATTCATTGTTGTAACCTTTTTATGAACAATCATCCATTCTTGGATAAAGAAAATATAAAGTATGCCAAAAATAAAAAAAGTAATCATTTGTAAAAAATAAATTGTAAAAAAGGCTTATTTCTCGAAAGAAATAAGCCTTTTATTTATACTTACAGCTTATTGACCAGAGCGGATGATGTAATCAAAAGCAGACAATGCAGCCTTTGCACCTTCTCCTGCTGCAATGATGATCTGTTTGTACGGGACAGTCGTACAGTCTCCTGCCGCAAAGACACCCTTAACGCTGGTTTCATTACGATCATTCACCACAATCTCACCACGATTTGAAAGTTCAACTGAGCCTTTCAGGAAATCTGTATTTGGCAGTAAACCGATTTGAACAAAGATTCCCGCAAGTTCCAAAGTATGCTCTTCATCCGTTGCACGGTCTTTGTATTTCAATGCAGTCACTTGTGAGCCATCACCCACAACTTCTGTTGAAAGTGCATTCATGATTACGGTTGTGTTTGGCAAACTGTTCAATTTATCCTGAAGTACCTGATCGGCACGCAATTTGCTATCAAACTCAACCAGAGTCACATGTTCAACAATCCCAGCAAGGTCAATTGCNGCCTCTACACCTGAGTTACCACCACCAATCACCGCAACTCTTTTACCTTTGAACAATGGACCATCACAGTGTGGGCAGTAAGCAACACCACGTGTACGGTATTCCTGTTCACCAGGAACATTCATTTCTCTCCAACGTGCGCCTGTTGAAAGAATTACAGTTTTAGACTCAAGTTTTGCACCATTTTCAAGTTCAACTTCAACCAGTCCACTGGCAGTCTGATCTGCACCAACCAGTGTTTTAACNCGTTGCAGNTTCATGATATCAACATCATATTCACGAACATGCGTTTCCATGTCTGAACCAAATTTTGGACCTTGGGTTTTGACCACTGAAATAAAGTTTTCAATGTCCATGGTATCCATCACCTGACCACCAAAGCGTTCAGACACGATACCTGTACGGATACCTTTACGTGAAGAATACATGGCTGCAGTTGCGCCCGCAGGTCCACCACCAATCACTAAAACATCAAATGCATCTTTGGCATTTAATTTAGCCGCTTCTTTTGTTGCAGCATTGCTATCCAGTTTGGCAACGATTTCTTCCAGAGTCATACGACCTTGACCAATATGTTCACCGTTTTGGAACAACATNGGTACAGCCATGATTTTACGTTCTTCCACTTCTTCCTGAAAGAAAGCACCATCAATCATGGTTGCAGTTGTACCAGGATTGTTGATCGCGATCAGGTTTAATGCCTGAACTACGTCTGGACAGTTATGACAGCTTAAAGAAACAAATACATCAAAGTCAGCAGTCAGTTGTAGATCTTTAATCTGTGCCAGAATTTCATCAGAAACTTTAGGTGCATAGCCGGAAACCTGAAGCAATGCCAAAATCAGTGATGTAAATTCGTGTCCCATTGGCAAGCCTGCAAAGAATACGCGAGGTTGTTCACCTGCTTTAGCAATACCAAAGCTAGGCACACGTTTATTTTGACCATCAAAACGAGCTGTGACTTGAGGAGATAATTCAGCAATTTCAGACACCAGTTCCTTGATTTTTGCTGATTTGTCAGAGTCATCAAGAGCAGCGACAAGTTCAATAGGGCTTTCTAAACGTTCGAGGTAAGCTTTTAATTGGGCTTTAATATTTTGATCTAACATGCTAACACTCTCCAAAGGAGTTAAATTCTGTTCTTGAGATAGATATTACGTCAAATGCATAAATAGGTAAAACAGTTTATTTTTATACTTGTGATCGGTTTAACTAATTTAAAGAGAAAGTATTATTTTCAGAACAATCTTTCCTATTTCTGTATATACCTTTGATCTTTATTCAATTGTATTTTAATTTTTAAATACAAGCTGGAACTCATAGATGAAAGCGATCCAATTTAACCATTATGGTGAACCTGGCGTTTTACAAATGGTCGACGTAGATATGCCATATCCAAATCCAGACCAGATATTAATACAGGTTAAATCTTTCGGTATTAATCCAGTTGACTGGAAACTCCGTAGCGGATTGATGCAAGCACAAGTGCCTTTAAATTTTCCAGTGACTTTAGGTTTTGAGGTTGCAGGAATTGTTACCAAAACAGGTAAAAATGTAACACGATTTAAAGTAGGTGATCATATCTATTCAAGAGCCCAACAGAGCTATGCAGAATACTGTTTAGTCGATGCTGCTGTTGCTCAAATTATCCCTGATTTTCTTGATTTTACAAAAGCTGCTTCATTACCTAGTGGTAGTCAGGTTGCATATTCAGCTTTAAAAACAATTGGAAATATTGAACAAAATCAGAATGTCCTGATCCATGCAGGTGCTGGTGGTGTCGGTGTTTGTGCAATTCAAATCGCCAAATCTTTTGGTGCAAAAGTTACTGCTACTGCTTCAGAGAACAATTTTGCATTACTTAAAAAGCTCGGTGCTGATCACATAATTGACTATAAAAAAACAAATCTACATCAAATCACTGAACGCTTTGATCTAATCTTGGATAGTGTTGGTGGAAAAACCCAAGTGGAATCCTCGGAATTATTAAACGATACCGGGACACTCGTATCACTTGTTTCTGATGAACAAAATAGATTCCCCCACCCACTACTTGATAAGAAATTTTGTTTTATGCGCGGGGTGCAAGGAAATCCTTCATCTATCGTACATTCATTAATTTCTGAACAAAAAGTTAGACCCGTAATTGATCGGATTTTTGACTTTCATCATGTTGCTGAAGCACATCAAAGAAGCCAAACAGGTCACGTTTCAGGGAAAATAGTCATCACTGTTTAAGAGGCGCGTCAAATGAAAATTGAATTTGTATTCGATATTGTATATCCAATGAGCTATGTTGCATTTGAAAAATTGAAGCAACACTGGAATGAACCTTCAGCTCGAAAAATCGAATTACTTCCGATTCAAGTGCTACCTGAAATACCAGAAGAAGGTCTTGATGTTGTCGACTATCTTACTAAACGCTATGGTTCAGCAGAAGCATATCGTAAATTGGATATGGCAAAATCTGCTGCCTACGGTGAAAATATCGAAGTCAATCTCGAACACATGCGCCATATGCCAAATAGCCAACTTGCACATCAAGCAATTATGGCTCTGGATAATACCTTTGATCAATATGCTGTGACGCAAGCAATTTTCCATGCCATTTTTGCTCATGGTAAGGACATTGCAAATCCTGAAATACTTAAAGATGTTATAGAAGGTGCAGGTTTGGACGGTAGTAAGGTTTTACGCTCTATTCAACATAAAGAAATTGCAGATAAACAGCGTGAAATTACCCAGTACGTGCAAAGCTATGGAAAACATCCAACTCCATTTTATATCGTGGATGGACAAATCTGGGATAAAACCTTTGATACGCTTGAGCTTAAACAGCTACTCTTAAACCAAAATGAATCTCTCATTGAAACCTGATAAAACAAAAGCTCCGAAAGGAGCTTTTTTCTATGTTATCGATTTAACTGCTGTTCTATCCGTATAAACCTATTTTTTAAACGGCGATAAATGAACCATAAAATCAAGCTGCTTATGACACTGACTATCAGGCTAAATATAAGTAATAGATGTACAGTTTTCGATATTTTTTCAGCCTGTAACACTTGAGGATTAACACTCTTAGCTAGTGGTGTTACTGCTTGGCCATAAACCTGGTACTGCATCGTCCAGAGTTGTTCTGGTTTAAAACCGTATTCTATAAATTCAGGGTTATTGTTTTCTTCTTTGACCAAAACCGACACATAAGCTTTTGCTGTATTGGTATCGACAGGTCGATGTAATAACGCAGTTTGTGCAAGTAAATAGTTTTTAACTGCGATTTTATCATTTGACTCATTTAAAAATTGAGCAATTTCGCTTTGTTGTATTGTCTGATCATAATGGACTAATGCTTCATAGCGTTTTTCATACTTATTTCTGAAATCATATTGTACATATGTTAGACCTGACCAGATCACAATAAATGAAATTAACCAGCCGACAAATTTCAAGACAAAGGACTGGAATCTGATTTTGAAAAACTGAAATTTCTTTAGAAAATAAACTGCTATAAAAGCACCAAAAAACGAGGCAATAATTTTCAGAAACAGCCAACCGATCCATTTAAATAACGAAAGGAAATAATCAGGGACTTCTACGAAAGAAACTAATGTTGGGTCTGCACTTACTGGTATGTGTAATTGCTGAATTTCTTTACTCATACCCCAGAAACCATACACAACCTGATTTTGAAAAAAGACCGCCAATATCAGAAATATTGCGACACAAAATGAAGTTATAGACAGCATCATGATATGGCGCTGCCTTTTCTTCAAAACCAGCATTCGATAGCCAAAGTCCGAATTCTGTACAGAAGCTTCTGAATAAGATGGTGATCTTTTATCTCCAAACATATGCATCATCACTTTTGGTTAATACGATTGCTACTCGAGTCCAACACAAGTTGTTGTAGATTATTCTGCAATGCACGTAAACGCACAGTCGCTTCCTCTCTGCTTTGCATCCCTTCTTTTTGAATCTGTATTACATCATTTACAGTCTTAATCAAGCTATTTTGAACATGCTCCAAAGTTTCAATATCAATCACTGAACGCTGATTTGCTTTGGCTGTATCCACCGAATTTTGATGCAATAAATCTGCATTACGGCGTAGTAATTCATTTGTTGCATCGTCTATCGTATTCGCCAATTGAACACTATTTTTTTGTTCCTGTAATGAAATTGCCAGACTGATCTGATTTTTCCAAGCTGGCAGGGTAATATTTTTAATAGCATAAAATTTATCAACTAACATCAGATTGTTAGACTGAATAATCCTTATCATCGGTAAAGTTTGCATCGCTGATTGCTGCAAGATTTGTAAATCACTCACTCTTTTTTCCAGATTATTGGCAAAGTGATTTAAATCATATATTTGCTGTGTAGTTTGCTGATCCTGACTGGCTAAGGCAGCAATTTTCGCAATATTATTTTGTATTTCCTGCTGTTTGATTTTACCTGCTGCAATATACACGCCTAACTGTTTGTATTCGTCTTGTACAGCAGTAAACATCTGATCGAGTGTTGTTACTCGGTTTTTCAAACCTGTTTGTGATACTTCAATTTCTTTGATCAAAGCATCAATTTGTTCTTTTGTACTGTTAAAATGGGTATCAAAACTTTGTTTTGCTCCTTTAAACTTACCCAAAAGACTTCCTAAAAAACCTGATGTTTTCTGAGGACTTAAAATACTCGATGTATTTAACTTCTGCGCAACCTGAACGACTTCATTTAATTTTTGCCCTGTGGCATCGAGATCTTTATTTTTAACCAGATCTAAAAGATCATCGGTATATGATGACGTTTTTGTTGCTATATTTTTTCCATACTCGGCAACAGATGTGTGACTCAGCTCATCAAGTTCTTTATGTGCATCAAGCACTTCTTTAAAGTCAGATGATTCCAGACCTATTTCTTTAAGGTTTAAACTTTCAAACTGTACTTGTTGATCTTGAAGATTTGATTCAACAGAAGCTTGAATTACATTTTTTTCTGTCATTATTGTTACCTATTCTTTCTCTAAAGTCTTTTGCAATGCCTTGATCAGTTTCTCACGACTCTGATTCAATTCAGCAAAATGATTTGGCATGGTAGATTCCTGATTTAATTTAACATGATACTGCCAGGCTGGAATCAAAACTTGTTGTGCCTCTTTATAGCGATCCAACAAATTAAAAGATAACTGTTGCGATAGTTGCATCTGCATAATCGCAATATCATTATTGCTCTGTACCGTTTGCAAAGTATTTATTTTTTTGGACAACCTTTCAGAAAAATTATCTAGAGGATGCTGATTTTTAACAAATTCAGGATACTCATGCAAAAACTCCTGTGCTGCTACAATGTACTTCGCCATCTGTTCCCGGTAGCCCAATAATTGCTGAAAACGGGACTGTGACTTTTGAATCTCGATCTGAAGCTTTTGACTTAAATGATTGGCACGATCAATGAGTATATCCAGATCCTTTAAATATTTTATCTGACCAGCATCATATTCTACATCCCATCCTAACCATTTCTGTAATGCATTAAATTTTTTGTTTTTTAAATATTTTCTGGAGTGATTTAATTTTTCGATCAATTCCATGATTGTCTTACTTAATAATTGAGTCAGATGACTATCTATACTCTTTAACATCACCGACTGGGCCTGAATAAGCTGATCCGCATAATAATTCAAACGAGACTGGTCATTTAATATAGGTACCAGATCATTTCTCTTGATTGACAAAAGATCATGGTGCTGAATCTCAATTTGATCGAGTGGTACTAATTCCTTAAAGTGCATCATTAAATCGAAAACCAAAATAAATCAAACCAATAGTAAAAGGTTATATTTGGGCATATGTAGCAATTTGCAATTTTCGATCCATTATTTTGTATTAATATTTGTATCTTTGGGCTAAATAGCACTTACTTTTCAACAATAAACCCAATAAAAAGCCAGATTTTCATCTGGCTTTTTATATGTACTTATA
>NZ_OOGT01000397.1 GCF_900323515.1 Acinetobacter stercoris
GATATTTAGTAAAACAACCTCAAAAGTAAATCATAGAAACTTGTATGTGTAATCCATTACTATGATTGGTTCATTCAATCCAGCACCGAAAGTTGTCCCTGTTGTATGCGATACTTATTAATCTTCAAATTTCTTTTACAGAACAACGATATACATGAACCAACAAAACTTTATTTCTAAATAGAAGGGCCTGTTTTTTTATTTAACATTACATAGCAAAATAAAATCTTATGTATTAATACTATTCTGCTGAAAATAATAACCTATTCAACTTTCCGAAAAGATATATTCAGATACTTATCTTATGTAAAAAAATAAAATTAAAGAACATAAAGCAGAATCTGATATAGTAGCTCACACTATAGTGGCCTTTATTTTCCCCACCCAAAATGAAGCGGTACCAGGCGGGAAAATGATCAACCACTGATTTTAATTTATGTTTATCAGAGTTTTAAAGTGAAAATTGTCATTCTCAACAAACCTTATGATGTTCTCTCCCAGTTTCGCGAAGATGATGCTCACTTGACAGTGTCTCATTTCGTCCATGATCCAGATCTTCGTATTGCAGGTCGTTTAGATATGGACTCGGAAGGTTTGATGTTTTTAACTGATCATGGTGGTTTAAATCAGTTTATTACCAACCCTGCCAATAAAAAATATAAAACTTATTTAGCTCAAGTGGATGGCGACGTTACCGAAGAAGCTCTAGAACAGCTACGTAAAGGTGTAGAACTAGCCGATGGTATGACTTTACCAGCCAAAGCACAAAAAATTGACGAACCGGAATGGCTCTGGGAACGTAATCCACCTGTACGCTTCCGTGCCAATATCCCTACTTCCTGGGTTGAAATCCAAATTTGTGAAGGCCGGAATCGTCAAGTACGTCGTATGACAGCTGCTGTAGGCTTTCCAACACTTCGCCTGATTCGTACAAAAATCGGCTCAATTGATCTCGTTCAGCTCGGCTTGCAACCTGGGGAACAAACTGAAATTGAACCTTTACTTTATCCAGACTTCAAAGATGTCCCTGAAGATAAACCATATCGCTCTCGTTCTTATGTTAAAAAGCCAGGTGGTACTGGCGGGAAGCCAATACAAAGAAAAGATAAGGATGGCAAACCTAAAAAATCTGGAACAAAGCGTATATGGCAAATGGATGAAAATGAAAAACCTCGCCGTAAAACCAATGGTACAACGCGTCCAAACACTAAAAGTCGCGGTAGAAGACCACGTTAATAATCCATAAAAACAACCCGCTACATTGCGGGTTTTTTATTTATTAAAAATTAGGCTTGTGAATCAATCGACAAT
>NZ_OOGT01000008.1 GCF_900323515.1 Acinetobacter stercoris
ATTATGGCGTAAATAAAGCGTAAAAAATCTCAAAAAAGAATGCAAAAAACAGTACAAACTTTACATTTTGCCCTACTCTTCCTTTGCAAATTCTTTTAAACTCAATACTTGATCAAATTTTGATAAGTTAAAAATCTAATAAAACTTACGCTACGCATGGTAACAATAATGACTAGTCCTATTTTTTTAAACGATTTGCCTAAAGAGCAATTAAAGGATTTATCCAAAGAAGAGATAGAACAGCTTCAGAGAGCTGAGGCTTTATACTGGGCAAACAAGCCACGCAAAATGTATTATTGTGCCGTAAACGGCGCTAAAACGAAATTAGGGGGATTGGTAAGGGCTTCATACAAAGAGTTTAAAATTAAAAATATGTCTGTTGCTCGTATTGGTGATGAGGCAATTTATCCAGATGGAACAACAGCGAAAATTATTTCAGGCGCTGGTACAGCATTAGTTATTGATGGAAAATCTGCTGCTTTAATTGGTAGTAGATTAGAAAATGGGGACGAAATTATTGATAGCCCAAATACATCATTAGCAATTTCTATTTTTCCAGATGTACCTAAGCCTAAAGGCTTTCTTGATCATAAATAAATTATAAAGGTAATAAAAATAGCAACTCCATATATAACAATAGGCTGCCCCACCACTGGTGGCGGTGTAGTTCTTGAGGGTGATTCCTCTTTCTTGGTTGAAGGTATTCCAATCGCATGTGTTGGACATAAGGCTTCATGCCCTCTTCATAAAACCGTTTCAACTATTGTTTCAGGAGATCAATATTTTCAAGTTAGTGGTAGACCCACTGCACGTGCAGGAGACTCCTTATCGTGTGGTTGTAAGTTATTACCTAAACAATCTTTAGTTGTTGGTGACAATGGTGGCGGTATGAGTAGAGGTTCTGCTGGTATGTCTGCAGCAGCTCAGCAACAGTCTCTCTCTAAATCAGATTTAACTAATAATTTAAGAGAAAAAGAAAAACACGAAATTTATTATATAGAACGAAATAAAACAGACCATGTTTCATTCAAAACATTTTTACCACCTTACGATGAGGATAGAAAAAGCCTTTTAGGTGTTGCGACTCAAGTTTTATCAGGAGCTTGCACTTTTTTCGTTACATACATTGTTAAGGATTTAGAGCTATTTATTACAGTTTCTTATATCCCTCCTGTACTAAAAAATGACGCGAAAATCATACCGACTGGAACAGTAAATATTTCTCGTGAAAAGAGTCTATTAACTTCTAAAAATTTAGAGCTAAAAGAAGGTTATTGGGATACTACCAAAGGTAAAGAGCCAGTTGGGAGTTGTAAAATACAGTTACCTGAACCCAACTTGCAAATAGTAACTGTATCCATAGTATTAGGGTATATAGCAAAATTTGATGGAGGATCACTAATTCCAACTCCTCCTTCAACAAAATACACATTCACATTAAGCTCAGCATCACGACCTATCTCATGAAAACAAAATTAATCCCTCTTTTCTTCCTGGTATCATCATTAACTATTACTGCATGTGGTAATACTGCTAATGATGTAAAAAATGATGATTCGCCTAATAAAGTTATAGATTTAAAAGACCGGCTGTCGGTAAATGATAAAAAAATTATTGAAAACTATAACAATGTAGCCTCAAATGTAATAACTAGTAGTGATGAAAATAAAATTAAGAATGCTTTAACCCCTCTCATTCCTGATATTAAAAACATAGAGGATAAAAAACAAAGAGAGCGTATTTTGATGAATGTGTATCTTTTACTTAACATGAATAAAGAGGCATATATATTGAATGAACAACAACTTAAAGAAAAAAATACAACATCTAAATTAGTATTTAAATGTCAATTATTGAAAAAATTAAACGAAGAACAAAATACAATACAACAATGTCATGAGGCTGCTGCAAATGCAATAAAACAGGACTTAGGTGCTAGTCAAAAAAATGATCCAATGTATCCTTTTGCTGAGTTTTCATATTTTTTAGAGATGTATCAGGCAGGTCATCAGGAATATTTATCAAAAATGAAAAACTCTATTGATGCGATGAAAGATGAATCGATGAAACAAGGTGCTTTGATTATGTATGAAGATGTCATTAATAAAGCAAGGTAGATTAATATTAATGAAAAAATTATTAGTAGTGATGCCCTTATTTTTTACATTAAATTAATTGGTTGCTCAAATGTAAAAGAGCTAAGCCAAAGAGAAATCTAATTCTAGACAATATCGTGGACTATCAACTCCCCCTAAATTTTTGAAATATTTCTGCTCAAAGGCTTCTGGGCTTAACCAGCCATTTGCAGAATGTCTTCTGACTCAATTGTAATAAATCTCTTCTATCAAAAAACTATGGAAAAATTTATTATGGCAAAGAGCCTAAATCTTATTAAAAAAGAATATCTAGTAATTATTTTAATTGGTGTAGGCTTTATCTCCAATACGCAAGCGGTATCTACTCCTTATAAGGGGGGTAAGGTAGAAGTAAGTATTAAAGAAAATACACCATGCTTTTCAATTAGTAATGTAGATGAAAAAGGCGACTACACTGTTGTTGTTTTAAATTTATCTAAAAAAATCGATGAATCATGGAGTTATGAAAGCAACTTTCAAAGGAATTATCCTTCAAAAAACAATTGCATACTTTTGAATAAATCAAATTTCAACCAATTCAATAAAATACAGTTAAACTCTCCATATAATGTAACAATTGGCGGTGTACAACGAGCTTATGGTTTGGATTTCTGTGTTGCATTAAAAAATAATCAGTATGAAATACACGATTATATGGCTGGAAAATGCACTAAAAGAGAAATTAGTCTTTGGGAGAAGTTTTTAAATTGGTTAGGGTTAAATTAATGATCAAATAAAAGATCATCATATTGAAAAGAAGATTAAAGGAAGCCTTATGTATATATTGATGCATAGCACAAACTTTTGTAAGAGTAATAATTATGAAAAAATTTGATGGAAATATTCCAGACATTAAGCGCTTAACAGATGAGAAGCTTACTCAAGAGTTAATACCTGCTCGGTTTATTCCTGAAACTCCTCCTGAGTTGAAAGGTAAAAATGTCAAATACGTTTTTGATAGTTCAGACTCTTTTAACCTGACTTATGATGAGTTGGTTGAGATCGTATCTAAGGCACGAAATGCAGGACCAAGAATGATTCCAGTATTGGGAACTATTGGAGAAACTTTAATAGATAATACCCTACTTCATGAAAAATTAATTAGATTTGTAAGACACAAAGGTGGGAATGTTTCATTTGTTGAGTTTCAAAATGAATTTCCTGAAATTAAAGGTGATTGGGATTTTATTTTAACTGAATACAACTTGTTGTTATGGCCCAATGTTACGGAAGAATTTATACAAGCAATAGATTTTCTAATAAAGAGTAACAAGCTCCAATTTGCACCATGTGAACCATTGGTTTATATCGGTGATGGTGTCATTTTGGATTACCCTGTTGCTAACCATTTCAAAAAATATTCCTCGTTGAATTGGTTCCCTATAGTATTCAATTTGGTATAAATCCTTTAACAAGTGATCAGTTATTGTGCTGTTCACTAACGCAATTTAAAAATAATCAAAAAAATATACATGATACGAAATAAATATGATACATTTTGACAAANTCATATGAGCTACATAATTATGGATATAACCGAACTTCGCCCACACATTCTTAGCCGAATTGCTCATGAATTTGGTAACAATTTTCTTAATAGTTTAGTTTTTTCTATTAAGAATAGATTATTAGAAAAAGATAACTTTGTTCAAGAAATTTACCGCTCACCAGAACTTGCTCGTCAAGAGAGTGCTAAATATGAACCAGGTTTATTAATGGATGCACTTTTGGCTAGTGCTGAAGAATCTGGGCATAATGCTGTCGTTCAGGATACAAAACCTAAAGGACATCAGTTTGTCCAAATGACTACGCCATCTTGTCATATTGTCATCATGCGCAGAGATTCAATTAATACTAAAAATGCAAAATTCTACTTAGAACAATCCCGTTCAAATATTGGGTTAATCAAAGATGGACAACGAGACCTCCTAGTAAAAGCTATACTAGACGAGGATGTTAATCTCGACGACTTACTCTTTGTATGTGTAACAGGTTATTGGAACTCAGATTTTGAGTTGTTAGATCTTGATTTTATTATTCCACATCCTATTGAAAATAGACCAATTCTTACTTTTAGTTTAGCTGAACTAGTAAAATCTGCTTCTGAACCGATGACTGATGTAGCAGAAGAACCTATACTTGCGATCAAGAAGCGCCTTGAAGAGGCTGATGATAGCTCCCGCGCTTCAGGTGAGTAAAAAATTGGAGGTACAGACAATGTTGGGTATAGATAAGTTCGAGCCAAATAGGTTGAAACTTGCCCGTCAAATGTACGATGACTTAAGTAAAACTGCTTTGGCTACAATGATTGATGTTGCGCCATCTACTGTTACCAAATGGGAAGATGGTACTCATAGCCCTCAACCAGAAGTATTAATCAATTTAGCTGAAGCTTTTGGCATTCCTGTGCATTGGTTTACTCGTGAGGTTCCTAATTTTGGTAATCCTTTATTTTTAAATCGTGCAAAAAAACGTGTACTTAAAGCTCCATGTTTTAGATCAAACTCAATGCTAATAAATTTAGCCGAGATACAATCTATTGCTGATGAATGGATTTCTTTCCCTAAAGTTGATTTAATTCCCGCTCTAACCAGAGAGGAGTCTTTATCGTTAAATGAAGGGAAAATTCAGTTACTAGCTGAAAATTTGCGCAACCATTGGGGATTAGGAGTTTCTCCAATTCCAAATTTGATGAAGCGTGTTGAGCGCGCAGGTATTGTTGTTACCAGATTTGAAATTGGTTATGAGGAAATGGATGGTACTTCTGCCTGGATAAATGATAGACCTTATATATTTATTGCAGCAGATAAACAAAATTTCTTTAGAGGTCGGTTTGATTTAGCACATGAGTTAGGGCATATCGTTATGCATAAGCACCTAACCGAAGAGGATAAAAAAAATTGGTTTGATAAGCTTGAAGATCAGGCTCATTATTTTGCTAATTGTTTTTTATTTCCAACAAGTGCATTCATTGCAGAAACTAGAAACCGTGTTTCTTTAGAATCTTTAATGCTATTGAAAAAGCGGTGGGGAATTTCTTTGGGTGCAATGATGTATAAAGCTAAAACTTTAAACATTATTTCTGACGAACAATCTTCTAAGCTTTGGCGAAGTTACCGCTATCGTGGATACACAAAATCTGAACCTTATGATATTGATACTGTTCCAGAAGAGCCTAGCCTACTTAAGAATATGATCAAAATGTTGCTTGAACAAGGTGGGTTTGATAAAGCTAATATTATTGATAAGTTTGGGCTTAAGAAACATTTAGAGCTTTTAGCTGGTTTGCCAAAAGGATATTTAGATGATGATTTTGGTCAAATTATTAACATGAAACTAAACTCTGAGAGGGTTAATAACTCCACATCATTATTGCAATCTGCTGAAATCATAAAATTTTCTCGTAGATAAAATAAAGCCCTCGACTGAGGGCTTTATTTTTGTAATATTTTACCAATAGATCATATTTAATATATACAATAAAAACAAATCCTTATAAAATTCAAAAAATTTGGCCAAGCATGGTACCAAGGTTGGCCAAAGTAATATTTTGCAAATCATTTGAATGACCAAGCATCACTTAATCGCCATACATCAGCTGTGTGTTCATCAGCTGCTTTTGCCATTTTTGTATATTCTTCGATGCTTCGCTCGAATACGTTTCCGAGCGCTGCACAGTATTCGTCACTGGCTTCTCTGGAAGCTGTGGACATACGGCTGTTTGCAACTTTGAGTTGTTCTGACAAGCTGTTAGCAGCAGTACGAGCGGAATCAGCATCAGATTGAATTTGTTTGAGTTTAGCATTGTAATTTTGCTCCGCTTTTAAAAGTTGTTCGGACCATTGTTTTTCTTGAAGTGCTGCTGCAGATTTGGCTTTATCAATCTCTGCTTGTTGAATAATTTCAGCTTGTTTATATTTTTCGATCTGTCCTGTTTTGCTATTTAAAAGAAATAAACAAACAAGCAATAAAAAAGCGAGAAGTCCGATTAAGATTTCTCGCCATTTTGAGATAAGTATTAAAAATGTCATGTGGTAGTACTCCACTTCTTATAAGCATTAGCTAGTTTTACATCATAGTTATTCTTGGCATAAGCTGACCCGTTATAACCACGTGCAAAGGCTTTCCAATCCCTATTTTTCAATGCATTGATCAGATTATTCACTTTGATATATCTGCACATTGCATCAAGCTGTGATGCTTCATCACGGTACATAGCATTAATAAATGACTGTAACGATGGATAGCCGAGTGATTTCCAGTGATACCCCATAACTTGGCCAAGTCCCCATGATGCAGATTCTAAAGCAGATGTACGATCATATTGAGCTGCTACATTTAATCGACCATGTTGAGCCGAATAAAGGCCATAGCCTCCCGAGATTGTATTGCACAAATCTGGACGCTGTCTCATCATTCTATAAGCCACATCAACTTTACCATTTGCAATTAAACGCTGACGCATCACATGACGTTCAAAAAGAATAACGGGGGTACCATCCTGATTAAATCCAGAGCTTTTACACTCCACCTCAATCACGGCGCGCAAGCTCGCCGTTTCGATTCCAAGGCTCTTTGCTTGATCTTGAATTTGTTGATGAGTGATCTTTTTACTTATCATTTTTTAAATTCCTCACTTCTTTAATTAAATCTTTGATCGTTTCAGCCTGTCGTTCGATCATGAAATTAAAAGACAGGCGGACAATGAACCAACCAGGTAATCCGCACGAAAAAATAATGAAAGCTAGTCCAACTACGCCAAACCAGTCATTCACCCAATGGCCAATTTCCAGATAACGAATGACCGTTGCGCCCAGCCCAGCACTAAAAATGATTGTGGTAATAATTCCTATCGCCCACTCCTTTGCGTTTCGTGGGGTCTGGATCATCATCAGTACAATCGCAATCGCAGCTACGATAAATACAAAAAAGATAGTTCCAAGCCCGATTGCTTTTGCTGCACTTGCTCCAGCTGCAGTTGATACTGGTTCTGCCATATTGGCCTCCTAATTTTTGGCAATAAAAAAGCACCCGTTTGGGTGCTATAACTAATATGATTAATCTAAATTGACGTGTACTTAATATCCTGTGACATCAATAAAAAAATATCTATGTTTACAGACTCCCCACCCAAAGCCAAAATCATCAGCTTCATATCCTACAATCCCAGATGATATATAGGCTGTATTCCCTACAACTGCGCACACTGAAGAGTATATATTTACGTCAGGTGTAACCACACTTCCATAGAACATCCTACCCAAAGGGAAAACAGCGTAAGTCTTATTACTATCAAATGTTAAGGAAACATTCCTCATATTGGAATTGCTTGGAGTGTAATTAACATTCTCTATATATGTCCTATATGGGCGCATATATTTATGGTTTGCGTCAAAAACTAATTTACCTTGTTCATCCCAGATCTTCATACCTACATTAGGGGTATTATCCTTAGGTTTACCAAATATATATACATCTAAGTATTTTGTAGGGTCATTTAAGTTTGCCACAGCATTTGGAATGCCTTGTTGATTTAATGCTGTAACACTTAGAGTTACAGAGTTAGGGGACATCCCATAATATGCTGTGGCACACACAGAACTATAAGCAACTAGAGGATTTTCAATTCCAGTAGTGTCTATATCAAAACCTCTGGAATAGTAAGTTAGCCCTGGTTCATTTGGCGTAAAATAGTGTCTTTCCTTTCTTACCAGAGCTAAATTATAAAAAGTATCGTCAATTACAGTTGTATAATCATTAATAATATTAACGTACTCAGCCATTAATACTCTCCAATATATACAGTGAAATTGCCACCAAAAGTTGGCATTGCTTGATATACGACTTCATATGTAACTGTCGCAGTCGTACCTGATACAGACACAGAGAAGTTATATACCAATGGAGTCCCATAAGGATTATTGTCTGGTTCGTCAGATGAGAAATAATAAAATAGCTCCCCCTCTATTGGTTTGGGAAGGGTGACAGACTTACTCACGTCACCTCTTTTAATTTCAACTTTAGCCAAGACTTTAGGTATTCTTTGCGAACCATCAAAGATAACGTTGCCATCTTGGTCCGCTATGTAAATGCCTGCTACCATTACCAAACCCCTATTTTCACTCTAACTCTTCCAGCCGAGTCCTTAACCTCAATATAAGAACCTGAAATGGTTGTGCTGCCACTCGAATTACTGGTTGTAAATGTTCCAAGATTCGCACTAATCGCACTTAAACTTTCAGCATTGATTTTGTTAGCATCAATACTTCCAAAATAGCCATTATCGACATACAAACCTCTCGGGATAACCGTGCCATTCGGTAAAGTTACTGGACTATTTTGAAGTACCATTAATGGTTTATTTGGAATGCCCGTAACACCATTAGGCGCACCAAATTGAATTGCATCATAATTAAAGATCATGGTCGCTGTTTTGCCATCGTTCATTGAACCATGACCAGCAACATGACCATTTACATCGAGCTTTAAAAATGACTGTGCATAGATCCCATTAATAGACGACTGCTGGGATTGAATAGATGCAGTGTGGCCATTCACCGTAGTCGAAACTTGTGACAAGTTTGTCCCCAACGAATTAACCTTACCATCAACAACTTTTACTTCTGCCAATGTTTGTGTATTCGCTACTGCATTAGCATTCAAATTATTCAGTATTTCAGCGTTTGGCGTTTTCCAATCAGTTGCAAAACTGCCGCGTTCATACTGTATGCGTGATGCATAAATAGTAATTGCCTTGCTATCACTTGAATAGAAAGTCAATGAACCCGCTGTATTTGAACGCTTTGCAGTAATTACATACCGTTTCCAGCTTGTCGTAAGCGTAATAGGATTTGTTGGGTGATGTCCTGTATGGACTTCTCCCATCAAAATTACTTTCTCTCCACCTGCTGCACCTTTTAGCCATACTGAAGTGGTAAAAGTCTCACCGACATTATTGGCAGAAGCTAAACCAAAACCTTGATACCAGCCATTACCTGCTGCAGGTAAATCAAGTTTCAAAACATCATAAGTACCACTCGGGCATGTTGTATCTCTGTATTGAGTCGCTACTCCTCCAACGTTACGACTCCAACCTGACATATCTTTTTCGAAACTCGGATTATTTAACAGGTTACTTCCACCAACTTGAAGTGCATCAAGCTCAGCAGATACTTCCGATTTTGCAACACCAATCGCCCTGTTCATCTCGGTTGTTGTTGAATAATTATTGATGACAGAAGCATCTAACTTTTTACCTATAGCATCAGTTAAATACTTATAATCATCAACCCATTCACTCCACGCTGAAACCGAAACCGATTTACGATATTTAGTTAATCTGGAATCATCAGCTCTCGCTTCCTGAACAATTGCACCACCAGAACTATCTGTCCATCGAACTGTCGTCTTAAGTGTTACATATATTCCCATACCAGAAAGCCCAATCACAGATGCAGTCTTGAACTCCTCTACAGTCATACTTGGGAAGTTTTGGTAATAATGAGACGGTGGTTGATTAACACTACGAGTATCTTTAATCCGAACTGTATTTAAAATCTCCTGTTTGTATTCAGAGGTAATTGATTGTCTGAGTGTTGCAGATGATGCGCTCGCATCGGCTTTGGTTTGATATAAACGTTCAGCTTCAGCTTTGTTATTGTCAACCGCTGATTTTAAATTGCTGTAGTCAGTCCCCATCGCAACAAGCTTTTTATCAACCTCTGTTACAGATGTTTCTATTTGCTTGATTGCATTAGAGGTTCCACCAGCCCCAGATAATGAGTTTGCTTTGCCTCTGGTGAGTACAAGCGTGTAAAACAATGGTGGGGTGACTGGCGCTACGGCAGGACTAAACATCTCTACTGCACTTCCCACGGCATTACCTTTTATACCCACATATAAGATGACATGCCGCCCGCCACTTGTCGGGATTGATGTAGCTGATACACCGAAACTTGCAAATGCATCTCTGAGTTTTTGAGATGGGGCTGCAATAGCGTCATAAGATGTAATCGCGACAATTGTGCCTTTGGGTAAAGCGATGATCGCATCTGCCAATACATCGTTATTTGCTGCTGCTCCATAAGTATCAAAATTTGTTGATTTAACCCATAACCCATCCTGATCAAATTGGTGTAAACCTATTCCCCGACCACCTATCCAGACATAAGCACTTTCATCAGCATTTCTAATCCCATGTGCTGACACCGAATCGCCATAACCTGTCGAAAACAAGTTAAAGACCTGAGTATCATCATCACTCGCTTGCCATACATCAGGAATGACAACATCACCTTCATATAAAGTTGCCCAATAGACTGTAGCGACTGAAGCATTGCGATCAGCCTCCGTACCATCTGTAGAAACTAAATAAAAGTTAATAACAGAATGAGCACTCGTTGCTGTAAATGTAACTTTGCGGACTTGCCGAGAAAAAGATGTCGTAATTTTCTCTAATTGCTGGTTAGCAGTACCATATGGTGTAAATGATGCCCCTCCAACTTTCGAAAATGATGCTTCATAAACCAAGGTATATTTTTTACCAACAACCATTGCGGTTGATTTTGAATATGAAGCAAATGGATAAGGATTTGATCCTGTTGGTTTACTCTTGACCACATTGGACTTGAGTAAAGTATTACCTCCAGCACCACGCAGATTCGTGTTGTACTCCTCAATTTTTCCTGCTGTGACAGAATGAGCAATTTCTTGAGATTTAGCATCTGTTTCTGCTTTAGTGTAGTAACCACTAATAACAGATGCATCTAGCTTCCTGGTTAAGTTGTTTTCTACAGTATTGACTCGGCTATTTAGACTGGTAATCGTATTCGTGTTAAAAACAACTCGACCATCTATAGCTGTAATCTTGGAATCCATCGAAGATTGTGCAGCATTAATCGCATTAATATCCGAAGTATAGTCATATGCTGATGGAAACCAGGCATTAACACTACCGATATCTCCTTTAAGAAGAACTGCCCAGTAGACTGTAGCGACTGTATTAGCTGAGTTTGCACTCCTATTCAATAAATAAAATTGTGCTACCTGAGATAATCCGGCAGAGGTCTTTGTAAAGGTAGTTTTGATTATTTGCTTACCACCATTGACAGGAAATTGTTGTACGAATTGAGTACCACCCCCAGCATAAAAAGCGAGTGAAGTATTCGTATCCGTGCTTGATCGTTTGTGCTCAGCACACCAAAATAGTGTGTACACCTGATCAACTTCCCACGCCTCACCCAACGAATATTGGATATGCGGGTAGTTTCCATTGTACTCACCAACCTTATTAGATTTGATCAATAAGTTTTGGGATGCATTTGTCACGATATCCATACTGTTCTCAAGCTTAGTTATTGAGCTAGATTGACTCACTAAACCAGATTCAGTTTTACTCACTCGGGCATCAATAGCCTGTAATGCATTCGCATCTGCCTTTGTCTCTACTTTGCCTTCTACTATTGAAACTCTATTTTTAAGCGAACTGACATCATTGGAAATGGCATTAATATTACCTTCAATATTAGTGACTTTGCCTTGTATACTATTGACTGCAGTGGTGCTCGCATTGATGGCAGAAATATCATCCGCCACCTCTAGAATCAGATAGTCAAAAATAGTCGTCCCAGTATTTAAATTGTAGTTAGCAACTAACATAGGTGACATGTAAGCTGCTTTATTAGGTACTGTTTTAGGTGACGCTAATGTACCTGAACCACCTGCGGCAGCTAGTGATTTACCTGAGATAAATCCTTCATAAGTAAGCCAAACACCTACAGTAGGATTTTGTCCTGATAGTAGATATGTAGAACTACCCATGCTATTTGCTTCATTATTACCAGTATCAATAAATTTAGACTTATCAGCATTCTTACAAGCAATGCCTAAATAGATTTGCGTCATAGATGATGTACGTTCTGTAACCTTATACCTGGCTTTAAGGCGATACATACGATTAGGATCTATAGGCATAAATTGAGTAGAACATAACCATACAACATCTACACCACTGTTATTACCCATCTGTAAATATCTGCCTGCTGTTGCAGCATTATCAGTCACATAGGTAACTTCACCTTTTGAATACACAGCATCTTGAATAATATCTTTAGCAATATCATTTGAACCATCAATACTAATTCGATTAACGGTTAAATTGATTCTGTTATCTAAAGATAAAATTCGATCTGATTGAGTTTCAATCCCTTTTTCAGTCTCGGTCACTCGTCCAGCCAACTGATTAACCGTCTGAATATTCGCCTTTTCAGCCACATCATTATTGATCTTGGTAATATTGGACTTGATCGTAACAATGTCTTGAGTTGCGGTACTCAAACGCCCATCAATACTGGTGATTTGCTGCTGCTGTGCAGCCACCACACTGTTATCCGCTTTAGATGTCAAACCATCCTTAACAACTTTTACATCTCCTTGTAGAGTGGTAATAGCTGTTGAGTTTGTTTTGATATCAGCTGCATTCTTATCTGTCTGTGTTTTTATTTCAGTCACAGCAGAAGATGTTGCTTTACTGTCGACATCTTTACGTAAACTGGTCAATGTTGAGTCCACACCATCTAATCGGGAAGCATTAGACGTTGCCTTGTCATCCACCTTTTTAACGTCAGCTTTAATGGCGGTAATTGCATTACTGTTAAGATCAGTACGAAGGTCTGAAACATCTACCCAAGCCGTACCATTCCAACGTTTAACCTTATTTTGGTCAGCTGTGTTGTACCACAAATCACCAGTAATCAAATTCGCCGTAGGCGCTGTGTTTTGATAGTAGGTCCGATTCTTCGTTTTAAGCTCAGCATTCGTTGTCACGATTTGCTGTGCATTGGCTTCTGACAGATTTACCGCTGCATCTGCTTTAGTGGTTGCGCTTGCAACTGCTGAATCATTCGATTGCTTGTACGCAATAAAATCACCAGAAATTTTTGAATCGGCAGCAATACGATCTGTACGCTCTTGGGTAATACCGTTTTCAAGTGCTTGAGTTTTGGTATTAGTATCTTCCACAAGTTTGTCATATTTAGACTGAGTGGATGCAGCAAGCTCATCAGTTTTTCGGGAAGCAACTGCAGCATCTTCAAGGGCTTTGGCTGCCGCAGCATTTGCGCTTGATGCAGTATTTCGTGCTTGTTCAGCCGTTTGTATTGCATGTGCTGCTGCTTCACTCGCTTGTTGAGCTGTCTCACCTGCAGCAACACCGATTTCGATTTTAGTAGTAAGATCTTTCTGCAGTTGGCTTTCACTGATTTGATCTTTTAGAAGATCAAGCACATCTTCAGCATTTACTGTCGTTGTTCCAGAAGTCCAGTCTGACCAACCCCCTACATTGCCAATTCGATCAATTAAACGGCCACGATAAAATTGAGTTAAATTTGGCTGTAAACCTTGAATCGTATGGGTTGTAGTCGGATAAGAAAATAATCCTAATTGAGCAATATTAGCTTTACCATCAGGTGAAACCTGGATTTCAACATAAGCAGTATCCAATGCATTCGCAGGATACCCCCAATCCAGCTTCATCCCGAACAACACACCTGTTGCTTTAATGAAAGCAAGTTTTGGCGGTTTCCCTTGTTTTCCTTTAAGTTCGGTAACAGCCGAATAAGTTGGCAAGGAGGCGATATTAAAAGCGGAAATTGCCGTGACACGTGCTTCATATTTACCGGCATAAATACCAGGTACTTCCGCCAGATTCCCGCCCGTAACTGGCAACTTGATCCATACGCCGTTATCCTTGCGCCACTCAACCTGATATTGAGTTGCTCCTGAGGCTTGTTCCCAAGAAATCACCAGGCTTTCAATATGAATACCTTGTTGAAGCATAGCCTCACTCGTAATGGTGACACTTTTTACTGGTGCCTGAAGTGTAGGATTAATGATTGAAATTGGACGTTCATCAATGAATGCACCACTATCAATTGCTTCATATTTGGCAGGGTTATATTGCAGACCCGTGATCGTAAATTCATGCTGTTCATCCTGGGTAATAGAAATGACTCGGAATTTCATTGTCGCAAGATCTTGAGCATCAATCGCCCAAACATGCTGAGCAGATACAGAATCAAACGGCGCGACAACTGTAACTACACGCCCTTGAATTTCGGACACAACCCGGGCTTGCGCGCGACCATTATCACCATTCACTACAAGACGGTCACCCGCACGACAAACCACATCATCACGATCCAAAGTAATGCTCAGTAAATCTTTAGAGACTGCAGTAATCCGCCCGCCATTCTCACGTCCGGCAAACAATGGATCTGCAAGCTCAATAACACGACCAACCTGAGGTAAATATGACTCATCACGGACTAATGCATCTAAGCCAACTTTAAATGTGACAGTACGGGTTTCATACTTCTCGGATTTTAAAGCCCATTGTCCAGCTCGCTGTGCTTGCCCTTCTGAAGTCACGCCCCATGCTTCGATTTCCAGCTTTTTAATGCCTTGTGTTGCAATCGATTGTTCATCACGAACAATTAACGATTCAGTTTTAAAGCGGTTATTAGGATTATCCCACTTCACAACAAAAACATTGTGCCGATCTTCAGCTGCAGTACCACTATATTCTGGCAAGCCAATAATATTGGCAGAGGTGTAGGTATAAACCGAATCCTGCGGGACATCAGCACCCAACTGAATCTTTTGACCATCCCAAAAAATAAATGCACGAAATGATGCAGCGATCTTTTGTAAGATTGACCAGGCGTCTTCTTGTGCTTGTAGATAAACATTTAATGTAAAACGTGGCTCAAAACCGCCTTTACCATCTGGAACACGTTCATCACAGTATTGTGCAAGCTGGTAAACAGACCATTTATCAATCATTGCGGCATCAATACGATTACCCAGACCGTAGTCTTTATTCAAACAAATATTGAGAAAGTGCCAAGCAGGATTTGTTGTGTAAGCTTCTTTATAAAGCCCATCCCACATCCCGGTATATTTACCAGTTTCAGGATCGTAATTCGTTGCTACAGGAATTCGAATCCCTTTCGCTCTTGCTGAAATTTTCGCAACATTCCCCCCAAAAGTTCCAGCATCGTATTGTAAATAAAGCAATGCAATATTCGGATATGCAAGTTTTGCATCGATAGATTCAACCATTGCACGCACGTACATCTTGTTGCTTATCAGATCAGATGTTGAATCAGGAGTTAATCGACGTGCACGGATCTGCCAGCCATGATCCGCTTTTGGTAATTCAATTCGATGTTGTCTTTCATAATTGGGTGAGGTTTTATCAGATACTTTTGCTTTGATGACTTCTGTCCACGTACCGCCATCCGTCTGTAAATCAATTGCATACTCAACAGTCGTACCCGTCACATCGCCATTATCTTTTTGCTCTCTAAGTGCATCAAAACGCATGCGTATAGATACTGAGTCTAAATCTAAATTAGTAATCGACTTAACCCAAGGTGTTGAATTCTTAAGCTCTACATTGATCTGACTTTCTGAGGTGATATCAGGAAAGCCTTTGATGTATTCCTGATCATTTGTTCCGTTCCGTGTTTCGACGCTAATATTCTGGAAATTCCACGCACCATTTGAATCTTTAAGGGGTGTATCTTCTGCATAAATTAAACCTTCATTCACGCTTTCAATTTCGCCCCATGACAGGCCATGTAAAACTTTAATGAATGTCCGGGATTGCGCTGAATCAGGCGCAATCACAGGCTTTCTAGCTTTTCCTGATCCAGCTTTTTCACCTTTAACAACTGCATGCATATCTTTTCTCTAGACAATAAAAAAGACGCCTACAAAGCGCCTTAAAATTCAAATAAACACGTTATAGCAAATCTTCAGGATATTGATTCCCTGCAAGAATAAAACCGCCAATTTCACGTTCACCAATCAATACTGGAATTGGATTACCCTGTGCAACGGTAGTAACAGCACCACCAAAACCTTTGTTTGCCTTATTTCCGTCTTGGTTTTGATCTTCAATACTTATTTTTGGCATTAGCATTTGAGCCACGCCACCCATAATCATGCCTGCACCAGCACCTATTAAGTAAACCTGACCTGTAAAAACGCCAACAGCAACCATTGCGGCACCCAATATCGTTTGAAGTAACCCATTACCACCAGCACCAATGACACGGGGGATAATCTTGATCACGGATTCATCCGTAAGCATCCCTAATTCAGCTTCGCCAATATTATGTCCATAGATTTGACGTTTCGTTACTGGATCATAAATAGCTGGTGCTTTCTTGCCCCTGCCTCGTTTTTGCCCACCAATAAAAAGGGCAAAACATAAACCCATTTCATGAGCGTGGCGAAGGAACTTTTCAAAACCAGGTAACTGAACTGAAAGCGCTCGAATTGCCTCTTTGGGTGAATCTACAGCCAACTTGAATTCAGATCCGAATTTTTCAGCGAGAACGCCGTATAACTTAACGCTTTTCAACATGACGAAGCACCTTTACTTTACGTTGCTCCCATTGATGACCATAAGGCTCTCTCAATGATTTTTTATTGTATGGATGATGGAGGATTAAAGACCCGCCAAAACATGGCTCCGTTTGCTCAGATTTCAATTCAGTTTGATCTCCCAGCCATATCACGGCGTGATTAGGATGTTCAGTACGCCCAACCCTACAAAGAATCATGTCCCCGTACTGTGGTATTTCAACTTCATAAAACCCAGCTTTCTGGTAATTATCTAAATACAAAGAAGGATGATCTTTAGATTCCCACCAAAGATCATCCCTATTAAAATCCATCAATTGAATACCGAATTCACGTTCATAAAAATCACGAACAAGTGAATAACAATCTTGCCAACCATGATGATAGTTTCGACCAATCAATGGAAATTGAAACCCACAAGGCTTATAAACTGTAAAATCAATCTCAGGATATGAACAAATCACCCACGGCTTTTGATGTAGTTCAATTTGCTTTAAATCCAGATCAGAAGCCCTGGTTGTTGCATCAGGATGAGAGTGGACATAAGCGACTATCGTCCCTCGATCTTCAGCATTCGCCAAATCTTCTGGATGGATCTCAAAAGCATCTTTCTGCTCTGAAATATTACGACATGGCAAATATTCACGGCCTACAATGACTCCGCAACATTCATCAGGATATGTTTCAGAGGCATGCACTATAATTGATTTTTTTAATTTAGCTGTGAGTTTCATCTATTTATCCCACCATATTGGAAGCAGGTTGCCCGCCAAACCGTGACTCATTTTTACGCAGGCGACATGATTTTAAATATCCTGGACAACGATCTTGAGCAGGATCATCCGTTGGCTGATTTTTTTCATCAAACATGGCTGTGCCAATATAACCGCACCGTTCACCACGATAGCCAGCAATTGCCCAAGGACACATTGAGGTAATTTGAAGTGCAGGGATTCTTTGATTTTTAAATTCGCATGGATTTCTTAATTCAAAAGTAATTTCCATCGCGTTTTCAGATGTTTTTTGCTCGATATACCAGAGCTGGAACTCGGATTCATTTGAGGCTGTCGGGTTCCCATCTGCAAAATTTTCAGCATCAAGGTACTTGGACAAGGTTTTAATCACTTTCAACTTTGAACCAACAAGATCTTGAAACTTTAAGCAGTAGATGGATACGGCTCCCTGAATCTCTCCAATCTTATTGCCCATTCTTATTGTTGGGTTTGATGCCCTACCATCTGTTCGCATCTCAAGGCCATCAACTTCCAATGTCATTGGCTCAAAAACATCACCTTGCCAAATGATATTGCCTGCCTGTGCCAGACCATGAAAACGTAAAATGCCAGCCCCTAAAGCACTGGCATCCAGTTCAAATAGTGTAACGAGTCCATCAACAAAAAGTTTTTGGAAATCACTCCGTAGCATTTGAAACCTCTAAAATATCCAAAAGAAGTCCTTTTGCATCGTAAATAATTTTAATGCTCTCAATTGAACAGTTATTATTTGTTTCAAGACTTCGGACTTGCGGAATTAACCAGGTTACAAATTCTGCTTCACGTAAAGACAGGCGCTTTTGTTGAGAATCTTCACCTTCCAGAAAACTCACCAATACACCATCACTTTGTTTATCGTAATCAATCGAAACGTATTTCAATGATTCGCCGTAGTCATAGACCCATGCTTCGATTCTGGTAATTAATGTTGACGTTAATTTAGCTTCGATGAATGTAAGTTGCTTTGACATAGTTTTTCCTTGTATGAAAAAGCCCCGACAATGCGGGGCGTGGATTAGTTAATTTTTAAAACTGTTGATAGAAAGTGGTTGAGATCTGCCAGACGTCAGCACCTATATTTGTTAACTGATATTGAACATCGGCTTTAACTCTGACTTCTCCCTCTAAAGGTGCATCCCATAAAAAGGAATCTGCCCCCTTATGCCGATCAAGAAAGGCTTTGATTTGCTTAATCTCTGCGGAATATCCAGTTCGGCTATATGCCCATTGACCTTTTCGGTTATTGATTCCAACTGATACGTGTTGTTCGTATCCATCGCCGAATTTACTACTTAGGACATTGAAGCTCTGAGTAGTTGAATTACCATCCAGACTATTTTCCCAAATGAATTTTTCATTGCTCATAAAAATGCGCCCATTAAAAAACCCACCGTGTGGTGGGCTGTCCATTTGATTTGGTTTATGCTTTTTTGCGTTTATCTAAAACAAGCTTCAATGATTCATTATGCAAAAACTCCATTTGTTCATCCCATTGATTGTGCTCTTTAAGCATTATTGCCACACTTAAGTATTCATTTGATTCATGTAATGCAGTTGAAGCAAAAGCAGAATACTCATGATCTGGCTGACAGGAGACAAGCAGCTTCGAAAGCTTATTCCTGTCATGTCTTGTTAATTTCGTTTTCTTTGAAAAATCATGATAAATTTCCTCAATTTTATCAGTCACATAGTTCCATACTTCATATCTTGGTCTAGTAAGAAGCATATCATTAAGATTAAGAACGAACTTTGTTGATTCGCCTAGTTGTGTTTTTGCATAAACTCTACATCCAGCCTGTGCCAAATGCTCAGTTGGATCGACATCAAACGGGTTGATAATTGGCTCATCAACCACATCATGAGTGCTTTTTGATGTATTACACCTTTTGCATGATGGTAATAGATTTGTCCAATGAACTACTTCAGAAGGGTATTTATCCTTCGGTTTAAAATGCTCAATCTCCATATATGAAGCACCAACCTGTAATCTACCCTCGCAAAAAGCACATTTGGAAGAACTACTCAACAATAAAGCATTATGAATATTTGGATGTTTCCAAACTGTATCTTTATTATTTGCCTTAAACCTTTCAGTAAGCTCTTTGACTTTTTCATCAGTTAAATAATCTGGTTTTTCACCTCTTTGCAACTTAATCATGGACTACTCTCCAAGACTATCAAGCTGCATTCTAAGTACTGGACGTAACGGATAGCGTGGATGAAGCATTTTATCTAGTTCATCGTAAGCTGACTGTGCGGCTTCATGATCATTATCATCAAGAGCTTTTTCAAATCGTGCTATTACATCATCATATTTTTTAGTTCGTAAATCAGGCATCCCCATGACATCTTTAAGAATTTCCTCAATAGTCCATCCTTGATAACCATATTCAGATGTAGGCAAATCGCGCTTGATAACTCCATCATCTACTCGCTGAAGGGCGATAACTTCATCCTTTCCAGCGGTTTGTACGACATGCGGGCTATGTGTTGTTATGAAAAATTGAGCTTTTGGGAAAACCTCTTTAAGTTTAGCGCAAATCACGCTCTGCCATTCAGGATGGAGATGTAATTCTATTTCATCAATCAAAATCAGACCATCATAATCATGTGCAACAATTCCATTATTCTCATATCGGTAATCTATTTCTTTTACAATTCCCAGAAGAATAAATAGTATTGATTTAAAACCAGATGACAAATATTCAAAATAAATCTCTCCAGTTGGTGTATCCAGGAATATCTCATTACTTGTATCAAGTCTCTTGTATACATATTCTGGGTTTATAATTGAAAAACACTTTTTAGCAATTTCAAGATTAGCAAGTTGGGTCTTTGTTAAATGTCCATCGTGTGCGCTGTGTAAAATTCGGTTAAGTAACCAATCTTTGATATCCTCATTTTCTACACCAGAATTATTCCTGCTTGATCTATTAATGGGATCAGGATCAGAGTTTATGGATTCAATAGACTTATAATTTATACTTCGATTTGATTTTAAATATAAAAGTTTTGNTTTATTATCTTCAAAAAATTTATTCGTCAAATGAAAATCTACATAGCTTGGCTTAAAATCCTCCAAATTGATATTGATTTGCGGATTGTTTGGTTTGTCTGTTTTTAGTTTTATTTTTCCAATCTTACTTCCTGATCTCTTCATTGCTATGTTGCTATTATATGTACTAAAACATGAAGATACCGCGTCTAAAATATTCGTTTTACCAACCCCGTTCTCACCACAAATTATATTAATTTGAGGATTGAGATTTTCCAATTTTAGTTGTGGTATCCCACCCACGTTTTCAATTTCTATACTATTAATTTTCACTATTTTTAAACCATTTAACTCATGAGCTAATTATAAAACAAACACAAACTTAAGATCATGTTTGCCAATGTTATTCTATTACCCTAAAAACATGGCAATGCCCTGTTTTTTAATTCAACTGAGTTGCAAATCGTTTTAAGCCCCGCAACCCTAGAGTTTCTTTACCATTATCAATAAGATTTGTTTCAATGTAAGATGAACTTAAAGTGTCTATTTTGAACCACACTTTTTTCGCAGTTAAAATCTTATTAAAAACATCCCTAGGAATAACGAATCGTTGAGTTGATTCTTGGTATGTTCCAGTAAGCTTATGTTCTCCGCCAAATGGGATTTTTTCAGCTTTAATTATCTCGCCATCAATATTAATCAAAAGATTTGTCATATTTACGAAAGTATTGAGCGACATTAAATTCAAAGCAACATAATCTGGGTTATTGCTTTTCCAAAGCGCCCCAACAGAAATACAGGTTGATCCCCCCCCCAAACATGATGAAGTGCCATAGGGTTTTAAGGTTATCTCTTTTGTTCCGTCAAACCCGCTGGTTTTAATAGTTACACCTTTAGGTTCAGCATAAACTAGGCTAGTTGTTAGAGCTAATATGATTCCCAGTGCTATCTTTTTCATGATAAATCCAAAACTTATTTTAGGTAAAAATAGCATCAGGTAAAAAGAAAAGCTACCGAAGTAGCTTATCTTCTTTTTCGAAACTCTCTATCAATAATTCGACCTTGTCGACATTCTTCAATCAAAACTTTTCTAACTGCATTACCAAGCATATTGCCCAGCTCTTTAGGTACTCCTTCACTTTTCACCTCACTTGAGCCATCACTCTGGACTGTTACATATACAGTTATAGGAGCATTAACTGAAGATTCATTGTTTTTTGAATTTAAAGAATCTAGTACACGAGATTCTTTAAAACTCGGTAGTTTTGGGTAGCCTGTATTCGTAATCGGACTATTATTCCCGTCGACATACCCGCCACTCGAAAACCCCAACATGCCGCCTTTTCGCATAGCTTCTACATTAGCAACACCACCCCAGCGCTTAATATCCTCCTGAGAGAAAACCACTTCACCCTTATGCACAACACCCGCAGGATCAAATTTTCCTCCTGGACCTGTATACCCTCCAGTGTAAAATCCTGGACTAATAGCTTGAATTGCCGCTTGTAGAACTCCAGCTTTTGTCGTTGCTATAGCAACATTAGGTAGGTTGGCAGGAAATGGAGCAGAACTCCAAGCGGCGGCAATAGAGGTATAGCCACTCATTATTGCACTCGCAAGATTTGCGGCTTTTTGCGTCGCTATTAATGTTTTATATGCGCCTGATGATTCTCCCGTATACCCTCGAACTAGATCACCCATTTGACCAAACATTGTTCCGTACACAGATATGTTGTCTGCATACTGTTGCTCTCTCAGCATTTTTTCATCTTCAACCCCCTTCATTTTGATTAAAAGCAGTTGATTTTGATAATTCTGTTCAGCTTGCAACAACATTTGATTGCGAGTTTCAGCATCATTCACATACTGATCTTTATCATCTTTCTTATTAATATCCTTAACAGAATTTTGATAAGAGTCATAAGCAGTGGACATTGAATTACTGTACTGATTTTGAAACTCCCACAATGTCCGTTGTTGTGGAGTCATCTTGTTTTGAGCCATTATTTCATAGTAAGCACGTTGCAATTCACCAGTTTGCTGCTCAAGCGCCGCTTTAAACTCGTTCAACTTATCTTGTTGAAGTCGTTTATATGCTGCTATTTTATAATCCCTTAACTCATCGATATGTTCTTTATTAAGCTGTTTATCAATATCAAGCATATCGGTTTGAACAGAAATTTGCGCTTTTGAGATTTCTGCCTCATTCCTGATCTTCTCCTCACCAACCCACTTCCAACCATTAATTTGTTGATCAAATAGAAGTTCAGCTAAGCGATTTTCATTTGAATATCGCTCATTCTCTTGACGTTCAAGTTTTGCATATGTATCACCAGAAAAATGAATTTTCAGATCAGAAAGTTTCTTCTCATGATCATTCAGTCTTTTGGTTTTTGCATCTGCATAACTTAGTTCAATATCTTTAGATTTTTCTTGAAACCTAATGATATCTGCGATTGAGGAGTCAAAATCTTTTGATGTGCCTGTATAACCGTTAGCCCCTGCTACATAGCCTTTAACATTTTTGACATATTGTCGATTTACAGGTCCTATATTTGTGCCAGCTTTAACATTACCTTCTCCTGCGTGATATGCAGAGATTGCCTTATCCCAGGAACCAAATTTTCTAAATAAAAATTGAAGGTATTTAGCTGCTGCTTCTGCTGCTTTACCCAGATCAAATACATCATTACCAGTCAAACCAAATCTCTTAGCTGTACCATCAAGAAATTGAAAACCACCCTTTGCAGTACCGTATTTGGTCATAGGACCTATTACACTTGCATTGCCTCTTGATTCCTGCATATGTATTCCGGACAACAAGCCTGGAAGAAGTCCATACCTAGATTCAAGCCCACCAAAATTGTATTTTGCTGCATTCGCTCTAACCTGAGCATTAACCTGTAAAACTTTGAGTTGTTTCTCTGTCTCCTTAGTCTGTGCTCGACGTGAATCAGTAATATCATCTTCGAGTTTTTTAAGAGCCTGCTGCTTATCAAAATGCTTCTGAAATACTGCCCATTCCTCATTAGTCAAACTACGAGTTTTAGGAATTTTATTATCATCATAGAAATCAGATAATGCCTTACCCATCTCCAAGCCATGACTTTTAATATTGATTAATGCAAAATCAGTATCCAGATTTTTTTGAGCATATGTTTTGCGCAGATCATCTAATTTATTTTTTGCACGCTCGGCAGCATTTCCTTGTTCATTTAAGGCATCGGAAGTACCACGAATTTTAGCTTCCGCATTAGAATTCTCATTACCTGCCAGCTTTACATTGATTCCATAAACCTTCAAAGCCTCTTGAACTTTCTGAACAATAGGTGCTTTTTCACGATAAAGTTGGTTATCTTTCTCTAACTGTTGAAGTTGTTTTGGATCAATAAAATCAAGTTTGTTCAATCTCTTAATTGCTTCTTCCTGACTTATCGTGCCCAACCGAACTTGATTTGAGATATCAACAATATCAGCACTAAATTTATAACTATTTTGAAGAGCAATAACATGAGAATTAAATTGATTATTTAACTTTTTAAGTTCTTCATTTTGCCCTTTAAAGGAATCCTGTAAATCTTCTATAGCGCCTTTCTTTTGAACACCTTGAAGTGCAAGCAATTCATCTTTGGTTTTACTTGCAACCTTAGTTTGTTCTTCAAGTTTAGCTGTTGCTTTAGCAGTCTGATCTTTCAAATACATATAGCCAGCTGCTAAAGCAGTTGCTCCCAGTGTCAAAGCACCTATTGGCCCACCGATTAAAGCAAATGCACCTGAAGCCAATTTACTAAAACTTAATGTCGCTAAAGATAATCGTTCTTGTGCAACTGTTTGGGCATTTGTAGCAGCAGTCACAGCAGCTTGTGCTTGAACATAACGAGCGTTAGCAGCTGTTGCTCCGTACTTCGCCTGAGCTTCGGCATTTGTCGCTTGAACATTAGCAAGATGAGCTTTTGCTGCATTAAGTGCTGCTGTTGTCTCTGCTACTTCTGATTGAGCTTTAGCAATAGATGCCTGACGGCTTGCTATTGCAGACACTGTATCAACTTTCAAAGCATCAGCTTTTGTTAAAATTGATTTAGTTAAATATCCAACAGCAAGTGCAACACCTGTATCAGCAATCAAATTCAAGTTTTGTGATAGCGTTTGAATAGACTTCGCTAATGCTGTTGCTGCGCCACTGCTTTGCCCTGCTTCGCCTACAAATTTACTTAATTCATTATTCAATAAAGTAACTGATTGCCCGATTGTGATGTCAGTTTTTGAGAAAAGATCATCAACTGAACCTTTTGCCTTGTCTAAGGCCTTTACTAATGCATCACCTGTTATTTGACCTGCTGCGCCCATTGTTCGTAGTTGTCCAATCGTTATGCCTAAACCTTCAGCAATAGCTTTTGCTAAACCTGGTGTTTGCTCCATGATTGAATTAAGTTCATCACCTCGCAAAGTTCCAGAGGCTAAAGCCTGCCCGAACTGGACCAAAGCAGCTTCAGCAGCTCCTGCACTCGCCCCTGAAATTGCCACAGCTTTAGATACTGTCTCGGTCAACTGAGCTGTTTGTGACATTGTTAAGCCAAGTGTTTTGGCATTATTTGCAAAACTTTGATAAACCTGTGCCGCGCTATCCCACGACTGACGAGTCTTTTGAGCAATCGCAAATGTATCATTCATTGCTCGGTTCAATTCAGTTTGAGAATTGGTTACTAGCTTCAAGCGGTTTTGAAGCCCAGCAAACATATCCATCTTTGATACGACACCAGCTACAGTTACAAACCCAGCCATATGCCCCGCCAAAGTTCGAGTAGCTACAGACAATGAATCCATTGATTTTGTAGCGTAGTTACCTGTTGTTTCAATGCTTTTTAGTTCTTTATTAACTGCTTGTGCATTGAATAATGCCTGCTGTGCATCGATCTTAATTCTTAATACTGATTCAGCCATTTCACTTTCCTTTAGGCGTAAAAAAAGCGCCTAGAGGGGCGCATTGTTGGCAATAAAAAACCACTCGGTTGAGTGGGTTTGGTTTCTTGTATACCTACTTTATTTCAAATGGAAAGAATAACTTGTGGTTTGTTACTCTTGCACCAGCCATAAACATTCTGGCTTTTGAGTCCCTAAACTCATATGCTGACCAAACCAATCCAGCATAAAAGTCTATGAACTGCAACTCCAAGCATTTTGAACTATCCATAGGTGACACATTACAAGATTGATTTTCCACATAATGTTCAATAGATTGCTCTAAAATCATTTGGTTTAAATACTCACCCATATTCCATTTTGTATTGACTTTTTCGCTACGCCTATCAGGCATGAAATCTACGAATTTTGACTCACATATTGGTTTTAATAACAAACACTTAATCATGTAGTTATACAAAACGTTTGGGTCTTTCTTCATTTTCGAATTTACATACTCTTTATGAACAGTAATTGATCTCAATTGGATATCTTTATGTTCTAAAAGCAGCTTTGCTACCAGTCTTAGGAAAAGCTCTTTATCTGCTGTATTTAAATCAACAGACTTCAATTCATTGCTAAGTGGTCTATTTCTTTTTTTGTATAATGCTCGTACGATACGTTGAATATATTTAGACTTTTCTTCTGGCATACAAATAGCAGCTAAAGTTAGCATTCTACTCGACCCACCTTTTTGATAGGGATCATGCATATTCCAGCCTAAATCACCACTTTCATCCAAATATATAAATGTTCGCATAAGTAATTTATTATCAAGTATTAAAAAAGCCTCTAAATAATTTTAGAGGCTCTAGAATTCGGGTGCGGCACCTAGAGGCAACTTACTTACAGTAAGTTTACGATTATCGCAGGATTTATCGTACCTCGGTCTAGGCGTGGATTATTTATACCGCGCTGCGACTACACCATTAGAATATGATAGACAGACCTTTCTGTCAATAAATAAAGTTTACTCAAATGTCAACCCGTATTATCAACAAGCGTGTTAAATGCTGTCACATAAAGACATCTATTCACTGTAACATAACCTTTAGTTGCTATAACAAGATTAAAAATGGAGGCTTGCAATGACTATTATGTATAACGCCCCGCACCCCGGTGAGCTTTTGAAAGAATACCTTGATGAAATATCTGTTACTGATGCGGCAAAAGCATTAGGAGTAACTAGAGCAAATTTATCCCGAATTCTTAACGGCCATACCGGTATTTCTGCTGACATGGCAATACGGCTATCTTTTGCTTTAGATACTACACCTGAATTTTGGTTAAATTTACAGACTCAGTATGATCTATGGGTTGCAAGCCAGCAAGAAAGACCTGAAATTCATTCTTTATTTGCATTTGCCTGAGAAACCGACTCATTAAGTCGGCTTCTCCTAATCAAAAACTAGATCCTCTAACGTCTTTTACTTGCCTCCTCTAGAAACGAATTATCCAACGCAAAAATACAATCGTTGAATATCCATCTTGGCACAGGTGACTCATATTGCTCACAATAATCATTGATTGCACCCAAACTTAACGGCATTGGAATACCTTGCTCATATTGACGCGATCGAGCAATAACATTGTAGGCTGAAACAAGCACCAGCGCCGTACCAGAAACTTCCTTAGGCGGAAGATAATGATCTGGCAAAGGCTCATTTAGGTTTTTGTAGATCTCTTTGGCTTTTTCTGTACTGTATCTTTTGTTTTGGTACTTATAGAGCTTGATGACTTTCCCAAAATTTCGGCCTTTTCCTGATTGGCTTCATCTTGGATTTTTTGCGCCTCAGTAAGCACCCATACAATCAGCTCTATTGATTCTTTAGTACTAGTACAAAGCAATTCAGCATTTTGTTTTGAATACTCAAATATCTCACCCTTTTCGTTTTCGATCCCCTCCCAGTTTAAAATCAGGTGAGATACTGCCTTACCAAAAGATTGAGCAACATTTAAAGAGGTTTCATCCGTAATATCGCGCACGCCTTGAATCTCTTGCTCAATTCGAGTACCACGTAGCTCCATACAATGTCTAAAAGAAGGTTTATCAATACCAGCAATTAGAAATTTTGCACCATCCTTGTATTTGATTAGTTGACTTGGAATTTTCGCCTGTTCTGATTCTTCAATTTTAATTTTCATTATTTATCACCTACAGTACCTTCATCTGCTATAAAAGGTATTCGAGTAATAGTTGGAGCGACACTGTCAACAGTATATGTAAACTGGGTATTTAAGATGTCACCCGCCCCACCACTCGGTAACGGCGCTGAAAGTAGCACTCGCGGTAGCAATAATTCATATTGATTACCTTTACCATCTTTTAATGTGTAAGAAAGTGAAATAGGCTCATTCAAGAACTGCTTCTCATACAGTTCAGCAGTATTTTTTGACCATGCCAATGTAACATTACCACTAGCTTTCATCACTGTTTCCAAGACAGCACTAATATTATTTTCGAAATCCAGACATTTTTGGATCTGCATCGTGTTATCAATGGTTAAATCGAGCTGCGTTGCGCACATGCCAGCTTTCTTTTGCCCATCAATCAAAATATTACCCACATTCTGATTGGTAAATTGAGTTGCTTCCAATGCTGCAGCAGGGGTTTTGGCCTGTGACACAGTAAAAGCCTTGCGCCCCATACCTATGACTGAAAACTTTGAAGTAACAATACCGTCCTCTGGAATTGTTAAAACCCATTGATTCAGATGACCGCCTGTAAAGACCTGATAATTTTCTACATCAGTAAATGCACGCTCAATTGTCAGAGATTTACGAACAGTTCCGCCAAATGTTAAAACATTATTTTTCCACGGATTGAGTGCGACTAGTTCAAGCAAATCTTCTTGGATACCATAAGCAAATTCTGTATCAATATCCCCCGCAAAATCTGCACCGGTTACAAGCGTACCTGAAGCAATACGGGAATCTTTAATTGTCTGTGATTCTGCTGTCTTGGCTGTAGCATCAAGGCTGTTGGAAATATTTGCTAAGGTTTTCCAACCCGCAGTTGCAATCACACCAGGTATAGTTTCAACGGCGTAACGCGTGACCTGTTTAGCACCACTCGACATGACTTTCTCCTTTTAAGGCATAAAAAAACCACTCGACTGAGTGGCATTAAATTAAATAAATCTGAAATTAATTAATTCGATATTCAAAGATCACATTGAATTGATAAAAATCCTCAGCTTCACCAACATCAATAACAGATCCTGTCATTATCGTTAATTGATCAACCTGCTTAAATTGAAGATGTTTAATCCATGCATCCCCAAGTTTTGATAATTCAATTGTGTCATTTCCAAGACGATCAAAGCATTGAATAATCAGATTACCAACTGTTCTAGTACGTGGCTCATCGGCCATACACGATATAAAAGAAGGCGCATTTCGAACAACGACCCTGCACCATAAACCTTGATCAGGTGGCTCAAATGGTTGGCTTGGTTGCTTCTGGTTTTGTGTAAAAATCATGGATTGATCGAGATAATCAAAACTATCAATTAAACGCATAAAAGCCTCACGGGCTTGTGTATGAGTCATCATTTATATTTCTCTTTGATCAAAGTGAAGGTTACGCCGTAAATCCCTAATGGAGCTTGCTTACTAAAGCCTTTAACCGACTTGATAACAAAGCCCTTTCCTTTTACCCAACTACCATTTTTAACTGGATCTGGGTAACCGCCGTATTCCAGAACTTTCCCATAAGGGGCATTGTTTTGAATGTATACAACGGAAAATGGAACGAGCTGAGCTAAAATATTAAGCCCTTTTGCCAAGGTTTCCGATCCTGTTTTATCCTGGATATTTTCATTAAAGCCCGTATCTATTGAATTGATACTAACGCGGTGATTCCCTTTAAAAGCACCAGAGTCAACAGGAGAAGCTTCTATTACACCCTGTAAAGCATCAGCTACAATCTTTTTTTGATAATCGCAAAGGTCGTTTTCTATTTGCTTTATGAAATCCTTAGGGTTATTGCTCCATCCCATTAAGAATCACCTCAACATTACCCATTAACATTTCTTGTATGACTGCGCCATCCGCTGTAGCAACGAGTCTCCCATCTAATGTTTCTTTGTTCTTAATCAAATAACTTCGGTTCACATCACAAAACAAAACACCGTGAACAACAACACCATCAAGTAGAATCTTCTGAATATTGATACACTTTTCACGGACACTTGCATGGTATATGCCTTCTGTGTGAATAGCTTGGTTAATAAGATTTTGATCATCAATCGTGAGCATAGCCCCCCCAATGCCCTCTCGCTTAGGCAATACAAAAAATCAGTGTAAGCAATCAACCATATAAGGGCTTTCGCTCTCCTCGTACATTTCAAATAAATCTTGTGAAATTGATTGAATTGAATAGGCTTCGAACTCCACACTTGGGTCATTTTCACCCATTAGCAATTTCACCTCTTGCCAGATATGGACAGCCTCATGAAGCAGAAGTCCATGAATTTGTATTAAATTCCATTGCTTTGATTCAGCAATTTGGACTATAGCAAACCCTTGGGTAAAATTTACCCGAGCATCCGCACCGCTCTCCAAGAACTGAAATGGTGCTTTAACGGTATCAAACAAAATATCCAATTGAATTTGGTTGCGGACAAGCGTGTAATTGAGGTGCTGAAATGGGGTTTCATACCATTCAGGAACATAATTATTATTTATCATTACATTGCCCTTAACTGAATTTTCCAGATTGTTTTGGCGGGGTCTTGACCTATAAACATCACTTTAAATTTACCTGCAGGTGTAACCCACTCATCATTTATAAGAGGTTTTGCTGTCACTTCATTTTGTAGCAAGGTCGCTTTTTTATCTGTAGCCAATACACCCAATGACTCGACTTCATGCTGGTTATAACTACCAAAAAGTACACCACGTCCTGAATAATTAATGATTTCTTCATGCTCATATTTACCCGTTACACGATCATATTTACCGCTATTTACGATTCTTTGGCATGTAAACGGGTAAACGGCGTCAGCAAGCTTTTCATTAAATGCTTTGGCTAATTTGCCTTGAATCTTATCTCTTAACCCCATATCACACCCGTGTTAAAAATATACTCAAAGGCACTTTTGGTTGATCTACCTCAACAGAAGCTATCAGATCTAAGGCAATTTGCTCATAGCTTGAAATTGCTACACTTCCATCCTGATATTCTTCTTCAGACTCTACGCCGTCAGCTTTGACTTTTTCACGCTTCAATGCCTGTGCTTGGCCGTTATAAATTTCTTTGGCCAGAATACCTTTAATGATTTCAGATGATGCTATTTTGAACTCTTCAGGTACTAGACTAGATACTTGCCCTACACGCTTCTTCATCCATGTATTGGCCAATAACACCAGTCGAGCTTTATCACCCTCAGGTGCAAAGTCGATTCCTAAAATGCTGTTTGCATCATCAATGGTGATAAAACTCATATTGTTATTCCTGCGGGATAAGAGCCAATAATTCGGGTTTAGTTGCAGATGGCTTAAAGCCAATTTCTTTGGAAGCTAAAAGGTCTTTAATTTGCGGAATAGTCCAATTTGTATAGTCCTTATCAGCATCCACAATCACCTTTTCTTCTAGAGAGGCTGATTGTTGAGTTTCATCCACTACTTCGTCTTTTACATCACTAGGACTGCTGGTCACATCCTTATCAATAGCAGATGCTTTTAACTCATCAATACGCGCCTGCATTGCCTCAACATTATTGTAAAATTCAATATGGACTTGTCGTTCAACTGCTAACTCATCAACTGCCTTTTGCAACCGCGCTTTAGTTTCTTTCAGCTCACCCGAGATTTCATTGATTGTTGCCTGACCTGAAATTGTATTAAGTTGAGATACAGCAACAGACGTACCACCCAAATCAACTCGCTGTTTTAGTTGTCGTTCCTCGACTTCAACATTGAGCGCACTATAAGCAGCTTTAATTTCGGGGAAGTCCCCATAAACAATTACAGATGTCGCATTACTATCTGGGCGTTCAAAGTACTTGGGATTTTGAAACAAACCATCTTCATCAATCCCCGCACTCTTTTGGGCATAAATAATTTTCATATTTTTCTCACAAAAAAGGGGCTTAAAGCCCCTATCGTTATGGTGTAGTCGGAGGTGGAGTTGTTGTATCTGACAGATCCAGCAATGTTCCAGCAGTCATCTTGTTGCTTGTTGCATGCTTTTTCCAGTTTGCATCTGCACCAAGTAATGCCAGAGTTGGATTTTCGCCTTTTGATGTATCCCAAGAATAACCAAGAATATCTAGATTGAATGCACCTTCAGCACGCATACCAATGGCCAAGTTTTCTTCATCGTTGATATCGTAAGCACGGAAACCTGGTGCTTGAGATTCAGTAACTGTTACAGCACCAGCCTGTAAACCAAAAGCGTCATCATCTTCAATAAGATCTGTCACAAGAACTGGTTTACCCAAAGTACCAGGCAATCCACCATAAATAACAATCTCAGATTCGCCATAAATCTGATTCGTTAATGCCTCATCGACAATATCGAAGTATGTATCAGAATTCATTACCCATAGTGAAATTCGCCCGAATTTATCACCAAACTTACGCATCCCTTTTGTAAGCGCCTTACGACCATCTTTAGCAATGCTACCCTTGGCAATCATGTCTGGATTGCTAGAAATTGCTGCCTTTAATGCCGCAAGACTATATTGTAAACGGCCATGTACCAAAGCATCAGCCAAATCATAACCAACGATTTCAGCAAACTCTTCTGGTGAACGTGCACGGCGCTTAAATGCCTCTTCTGTTGATGCATAAGGACCATATTTAAATGGAACTTTTACACCAACTGATTCACCCGCACCAATTTTCTTATTGGTGACTTTCGCCGTTGAATTAACATCACGATGTTCGATATTTCCACCAACACGATAGAAAGACTGCTTATTAAAATCACCCTGGATGATTTCATTTACGTAACGAATTGCACCATTAGATGCCTGGTTAAATACATTTAGATTGTCTTGTAGACGCTCCAAATATGCTGTTTGCGCCAACTGATTGTAAATAATCATGTCGCTATTTACAGTTGTAGTCATGATGACTCCTTATTTTTCAAGTTTTAAATATGATTCTTGTCCGTGTGCACGGATGTAATCCGCTTTTGCTTTGGCATCCATCTGACTGCGCTTTAATCCAGCGTTAGCGTTCCCCTGACCAGCAAAGTTTCCGCCAGAACCCTGACCACCTTTAAGAATTTGATCTTTGTATTGGTATCCACCAATTAAAGTTTCTATTGCTTCATCAAAGTCAGCGATTTCACCAGGACGAGAACGTGAAAAGACTTTTTGACCATCTGCGCCGTATGCCACTACTTTGCCCTCTTCAATTTTGAAATTCTTTCCAAATTGGGCTTGGATCATGTCCACAGGAACAGATACGTTGTCTTGAATAAACTTAGAACGAGCAAAACCACCACCAATCAACTCATTGTTAAGTTGTGTTTGTAAGGCATCGCGTTCTTGAACCACAGGCGCAAACTTGTCTTCTACAGCTTTAATGGCTTCGGCTTTCACCTTTTCCACTTCACCTGCGTCAACTAGCTTTTTATCATCCAGATTACGAACAGTTTGCAGCGCTTTAATAGCATCCGCAGGATTGTCTATCCCTTCAAACGCTGTTAACGCCGTTTCGGCTTTTTCTTTGGCTTCACGGGTAGTTTTCAGCTCACCCGTTAAGCGATTAATGGTTGATACAGTTTGAGGTGCATCAAATACCACTTCTTTACCATCATCGTGCACATATACAGGCTTGCCATCCTGCACAACGACATGGCCATTTTCATCCAACTTCAATTTCATGAGTCATTTGACCTTTTTGTTAAATTTCAGGCATCAAAAAAAGCACCCGAAGGTGCTTAGATTTGGATTTTTTACTTATTAGTTGTTACGGCTTGACGTACAAAACAATCCTTAGCTTCAAGCAATTTACGTAAACCTGTCGATTTTTCAGGACCATCAGCTAATTGTTCATTTAGTTGATGAGCTAAATCAGAAATTGGCTTGCTTACATGTTGTAGACGTTCTGGTAAATGAGCATATTCAAAATATTGCATAATTTGGTTTGTATAAGGCTTTCCACCCATTTTATTTACTCACAAAAAAAAGAGCCTATTGGCTCCATGGTTAGTTAAATTATCTAAAGTCCAAGGCTTTTAAATATTTCCTCATCCAGAGCTTTTAACTCTTTAAGCGTATATAGCCTTTTTTGAGGATCGACAAACTTATCAATTGTATAATCGCCGTTCTTGTATAGCTCATAACGTTTTTTCCCTAGCCATTCGCGCTGATATGATTCACTTTGCTCATCAAACCATTGCTTATAATTTGTATCAGCACTTACTTGGCCAGCATCACCAGGAGAACGAACAAAAGGACGTTTACCAATAAAAGGATCTTCCTTGTTATAAGGAACATATACTGTTCGATTGTGAGGATGGACTGGAAATATTGGCCGGCCAGGATCGTCGATACTGTAAATATTACCATCTACAGAGGCGCAAAACTTACATGTTCGACTGTCCAGAGTCGCAGTAACTTTTAACCACTTAACCCCTAAGGCTCTATACGTTTCATCATACGCCGTATTACTCACATGACTGCGAGCAGTCCTGACAAGCATTTCAACTGATTTACGCGATTGATTTAAGACCCCATCTTCATAATTCAGCTTGGAAGTGCCTTTAATACGCTGTGTAATCTGTTGATTTGTTTGCCCCTGTGAAATTCCATCACGAATAGCATATTCAACTTTACGGCGCGTATTTTCTGCCATTTCACTAAACATCTGATCGATGAGGATCCCACCAGAAAAAGGCTTTTTCCGTGCATGATTAAAAATCTTTTCGCCTTGAGATTCTTTGGTTTTCCCACCTAACAATTTCGCTTGATAGTTCGACTCATATACGGCTAAAGCCACCGCTGATACAACAAATGCGTCAGGAAGCAACACTGTTATATTGCTTTGCCAATCGCTCAATATCGCCTTAATTTTTCTTAAATTAGAGGTTGTATATTGTGCGCCTGCAAGTGCAGTTCTTTCTGATTCACTAAGTTCGTCAAGTAAATCCCTCAGCTGGGCAATCATTGCATTAGACTCACGATTGAACAGCTTCAAAATTTCCAAAACCTCATGGGAAGATAAGCGGTAAAGATAAGCTTGATGGCGAATCATGGACATTAAAAGTGAATCATCATCTTTCTTTTCGGTCATATCATTCACCCGTTAGGTCAAGCTTACCCTCTTGTTCAGCCTCTAAATTCAGTCGCTCCTCATCATAAGTTTGTTTAGGGAACATACCCGACTGGTTGTACTCCCACCATGATTTAAACGAGCTATGACCTTGCACGGCGCTTTCAAACAATTGACGAGATAAATCAGCAAGATAACCTTGTTTATTGAACTCCTGACTAATTTCATAAAGCAGATCATCTTTAGTGAGTACATTCACATCAGGCATGACAAATTTGGCACACCAGCGGAGTACCATACTCATTGCTTCATTAATATTGGCAGTACACAAGGACAATACGGAATGCTGAATTGCATCATCATTGTTTGCCTCTGTTGCTGTTTTACTCGCAGAACCTTTCTCGACTAAGCGTGCGCCCATTTCCTTCATCTGCTGCCATTTGTCTTTCATAGCCTCACGAGCAAGTGTATTCGGCTCAACCTGAGCAATTCCAAATGAACCATCCTTAGGGATAGGCATTAATGTTTTAGAGCCAACATACACACCATTCTTGCGAGCTTCTTGAAACCAATTCCAATCTACCCCTGTAACGTAATACTGTGGTTGACCCATGTAATACACTGACTCTTGAAAGTCGGCACTGTCACGATAATGAGCAAGGTTAACATCTGCTAGCTCTAAGAGAGGCGAGTTTTCAATCTGGGTTGAGTTGTCAACTGCTCCAACAAAAGTGAATGGAATATAACTCCAAGGATCGCCGTTATAATCGGTCGGGATTTTACGTCCGTTACCCACCCAAACGTCTTTATCAGACTTGGTATACACTTCAATCGTGTAAACAACATCCCCCTGACCGATATCCTCTAGACGTAATACTCTATACTGTGTTTTTGACTCGATACTAAAACCATCTTGGCCACGCTCAGAAACAGATTCTTCAATCACAACCAAATTTAACTTCATCTGATTGCCAACAATCATCGTATCCCAATTAACTACGGCTTTTGATGCTAACAAATGCACCATCGGATAGGCTTGTTTTGCTTTCTCCTCTGCACGATTCCGAGATGGCCCAACATCGGGGAAATCCACATATAAGGCGCAACGATAATGTTTAAGGATATGACGCAAAGCAGACTGTGAAAGCTGGTATAAACTCACACCAGCGCCGTTTGCATTACGCTCCAAGTGCTCCAGCTCAGGCGGGTATTTAAATGTAGGGTCTGTAGCAAATGCAGCACCAACCAAGCTCCCCAGAGTCTTACCTGTTACACCGTAGAATACAGCCCGTTGTAAATATGAATCATAAAAGCCTTGTGCTTCTATTGTTTTATCCTGTGGGTTGTTTCGTGGTAGATAAACCTCTCGCTTATCCTTGACTGCTTTCTGGCCTTTACATACATCATCAACCTTTCCCCATAATGGAAAGTTTTTAACGTAATCAGGGTGTTTAAAAGTTACATCACTCATCGAGCAAATCCCATTTTTGGAAAGAACGGCGTGAAGCCTTCGTATAAATCATTAAAAGCATCCGCAGCTGCATCCACCTGGTCTTTGTATTTACCATTCGGGAAATTGCGAAGCTCATCCTTAAAATCTTTATTCCAGTCACCCCGTAGCATTCGCACATTACCGACATTGACTTGTGCAGCAAATGGCTGTGCACGTGTAATCTTGTCCCCTGATACAGGTAAAGCCACAACGTTGTAACCCGCCAAAAGCTTGGTAAAGGATTTGATTTGTGATTTCCCAGCTTGACCAGGATCTTGCGGTAATCGAATCGTAACTGCTGTACCATCAAGATCAGCGGTACTCTTAATCCGTTTATTGACTTGTTCAGGACCAAGTTGTTCACGCTCAACACCAAAGATATATGTATACCCATCACGAGCACTCGCCATTCCGACACCCGCCGTGTAAGCCCCTTCGCCTTCAGAGCTTGCTAAGTCCCATGCTCTGGTTTTCTTGAGAATATCTGCAGGTAAAGCATCTACAATTTCAATTTCATCAGGCTTAAAGAATCCACCTGCAGGTGGGGCTGGCTGTTGTCTATATTGACCAGCAAAAACGTACGGCGCAGCTTTTTCCATTAAGTTTAGTTTCTGGATGTTGTGCTTAGCTGGCCATAACGCAGAACCATCCTCCTGGATTGCGGATAAGCAAAGATGCTCCCATACTTCGCCATTACCGCCAGCGACAGGTACGCCGTCTTTACGATCACCTAAAAGCCAACCTGCCAGATCTTCTTCATGCAAACGCTGCATAATGACAATGATGGGCGTATCTGGTGAGTTAGTACGTGATTCAAGCGTGTTCTGAAACCAATCAATTACACCTTCACGGATGGTTTTTGATGATGCTTCATCGGCTTTATGCGGGTCATCAATAATGATGCATCCGCCAAAACCCTTACGCATTTTCCCTGCACCAAAGCCAGTAATAGTACCGCCAGTACCAGTGGCATAGCAGACACCGCCATTCAACGTGCGCCAGTTATCTTTAGCCTTACTATCATCACGCAACTTTAGATTAGGAAATACCAGCTGATAGGCTTCTTCTTGTACCAAGTTCCGTGTTTGAAAGGCATTATTGGCTGCAAGCATGGCTGAGTAACTAATATGAATAAATTCACAGTCAGGATTCTTTCCTAACGCCCATGCCATAAAATTGATCACAGCGATTTCAGTTTTAGAATATCGAGGTGGGATATTGATGATTAAGCGCTTAGTTTCGCCGTTATAAACTTTCATTAAAGCATCACAGACCTCCCGATGGTGCCAGTTATGCTTCCATTTATAGCCACGACGTTCTTTAAACATGTAGCGTGTAAAAAAATATAAATCCTGCTGTGCCTCGATCTGAATCGCTAAGTCACGAGCAGGATCAATAATCATCCATAATCTCCTGACGAGCTTTAAGATATTCTTCTTTAGAAACAGATACTGCCGTTTGAACTGCTTCAAGCGGTCCTCCACCTTTGCCAGTGATTTCGATCTTTTTTTCATAAAAACCTTTTACAATCTTTTGCATCTGATCGATGAGCTTGATCGTCATTGGTACATTTGTTTTCTTCTGAAATAGCAAATCACTGAGAATTTTTAGCTGAACAATGTCATTTGCCCCACTGATATTCTGTATCGGCTGAAGCAAATATTCTTTACGGGTCTTTTCAAATTCATCTCTAAATTCTTGTCTTAAATCCCTGCCCGCGACTTTGGTTGGGTCATATCCTTCGACCTGTTGAGGTGATACATCAATATTAAATTTATCCTTGATGTCCTTCATCACCTCAGTGGGCGTCATGAACTGCGCAAGTGACCGAACTATATAGAGTTGTTCGGCTTTTCTTAGCTTTGCCATAAATTAAAATCCATCAAGGCTCATCAAGGAAGATAGGCAAAAAAAAGAGCCTATTGGCTCAATTGATTACGCAGTTTCCACAACATTTCGAAATATCTAAATCAGAAACAAACGGCGGATTATTGGCGATCTCGACTAAGCGTTTAACATTCTCACTCGCTCCCCAACGTCTCACTACGCCGTAGAACTCTTCCACATCGTGACCAGCTAAATAGTGCTTTGGTAAACCAGTATGATCACTGTAAATAATCTCGCCGTCTTCATCACGTTCTACACCGATGTGATACAACTCATGTTCTATCAAAGCACAAAAATTAGCATCACTTGATTGTTCACAAAAACTCGCATCTATTGTTATGAGATAAACAGGAACAAACCCAAACCAGTCCCTCATCTGTTGTTCTTGACGTGCTTTCTTCCAACCACCCTGATTGAACATCACCTTTTCACACTGACCCAAAACCATTCTTTTTTTAGCTACTGCGGCACTTGAAGCCCATGCGAATGCTAAGAAAGTTTCATCATCATGTAAAAGCTCTGCTATGTGATCATGATCTGGATTGTGTAGTGCACCACCAATGGTAAGGAAATTCTTTAAAACCCACTCTTTTAGATCCACGGCGGGAGCTAAGCGTATCGCTTCTTCTTCCTCAGCCTGATCTATAAATTCAGTTGGTGGAAATGGTCTGATTTGGTCCATCTTCTAAATTCTCCAACTGCGCTTTAATCCAGTTAATTACATGATCTGAAAATATTGAATCAGGATGAAACCGTTCAACTTTGTAACCCATTTCTTCAGCTAAATCATATTTACTGAATGCATTTGCTATTTTCTTACCGCCACGACCAACTGACCAAGGACTACCCACGATTTCAATAAGAAAATTTAACTTCACAATATAAAAATCAAAACGCCAGTTTTTCGTTGATTCAAATTGAAATTTTCGGCGACAACCAATGAGGTTTTCTTCTAATTCCTGAAATAAGGTTTCTTCAGCTTCTAAGTATTTCTGAGTAGCCTTTGGTAGTGGTTTGGTTCTTGGTCTTGTTTTAATGGGATTTTTATCTGTTAGTTTTTTATATTGAGATGGATTCATAAATTTTACCCAATAAAAAAACCACCCCATGGTGGTTTTAAAAGTTTTTTAATTCAACCTATCGAATAGCTTATTTGTTATTGAGTATATTTTCTCATTTGCCTGCTTGTTCAATTTATAAAAATATACAACTAGTCCAACAAACAACAAAGCATATATGATTACAATCCACAAATAATTAATAATACCTATAAATAAGGTATGATTAACAGCTGCAGCATCAATATTAAATCCAAAATTACTTGCATAACGACTCCCAAAAAGAAATATGCAATAAATTAGAACAGGGAGAGCTAAAACCCCTGTTCCTAAATTTACAAATTTTCTTTTTTCAAGGAGGTTACAAAACTCATTCTCTTTAAGATACTTTTCTATCTCAATTATCTGATCATTAAGATCATCTTTTGAGTTTATTGGAAGATGATGTTCATCAATAGCATGATGTAATTTTTTTAATAATTCAGCGTTATCTAATGATTCACTTAAAATTTGAAAATTATTCATAATACTGCTTCAATTTTCCCAAAAATGTTATGTTATTATCCCGCAAAAAAAATATCCTTTATTTTTACAGAAAAACTACCTACTCATTACCTTGACATTAATAACTGAAATTCAGCTAAATCATGAATTTAACTATATACATATCATTATTTTTATATTTCTCAAGATATTAAAAAACCAACAAAGATAGGTTCAAGATTATCAAATTCGATAGGTTTAAAATGATGTGATTACACCTAATTAATAATGGCACACTATACAGGACATGAACCTGTAACCAATGCAATAAAAGTGCATTGCTCTACCAAGTTAAGCTAATAATATATAAAAAAGCTCATCTTTTGATGAGCAAAAAATACCCACACTATGCAGTAATGTGGGTAAAACCGAATAAAAAATACTCACTTCACCTTCGAAATAAAGTAAGCATGTAAACTATTGCTCCTGATTTCTCAGAAGACTACGGTTTACGTCCCGTGACGACCTTAATGCGCTCGTCTATTCCGAGCTGTCAACTTTTTTTCGCCTGAGTAGAAAGACTACTACTACTTAGACGAATATAACATAATATAAAATATTAATTCAAATAATCTTAATTAAATCAATACATAAATTTACTATTTTATAAAAAAGAGCTCTATGAC
>NZ_OOGT01000232.1 GCF_900323515.1 Acinetobacter stercoris
TTTTTAGATATTGATATGTAAATTAAAAATGCTATGCAATAGAAAAGTTTGAAAAGACATTCAATACAATTTTAGCTTAAAGGAATAAAAGATTACGATCAAAACTGGCTGTTAAATTTGAAGGAAAGATTTTTTAAAAATTTCTTGTGAAAAATTCCTATTCTGGTCATGGTCTTCTTTAAAAAGCCCAAAGAAAGTTGATTTTGAGTCAGGTCATTTTAACGAATCAAAACATAATGGGCTTGAGATCGTGTAAAACAAACTCTACTATCAAGAGTAAATATAAAATAGGTGAGCGGACACAATATGCCAAAATCTAATAATAAACATTCACGTAGTTTTATTTCGAATGCCTTTGGTGCGGCAAAAAAAATAGGTACAACAGGTATTAATCTGCTTAATCATGTTGCACCTGGAACTGTGTCAAAACTTGATGAAAAACCTAATAATGAGCAAGTTTTGCAAGGATATGCTCAAGAAAAAAATAATAATGTAAAAAAATCCTCGATGAACCCGCAAATGATGATGAGAGATCATATTCCACTTGTCTCACGACAGCTTTTGGGTAGACATTATAGTAAGTTTAATAAAGTAACCTCATTTATTTCTCCAGAACTAAATGACAAATTATCTGATTATTTTTTTGAAAAATTAAATGATTTTGTCTCGAATCTTAGTTCTGTTGAAGCTGTATTAAAGGAAGTTGGGGCACGAGATCTGAATGAGCTGGCGAAAGATCCTGCACGTTCTGCTCGTATAAGTCAGGCATTTGAAAATCAGAATAAACGTTATGCGGTTGTACAAGGTGCTTTGACTGGTATTTCTGGTGTTGTTGGAGCAGCTATTGATGTCCCGACTTCTATCGCATTGGCTCTGCACAGCATTTATCAGACAGGTCGTGCTTATGGCTTTGAACTGAAGGCTCATGATGAACAAGAAACAGTAGAATATATTTTTAAACGTATCGATTTGGGAACTGTTGCAGAAAAACAAACTTTACTGGTTGCTGTCCGTGCTGTTGCCCGGCTTCTGGAAACACATGATATTAACCAGTTACAACAGCTGTTAGGTTCGAGTAATGATACCGAGCTTTTAAAAAAATGGTTGGGTAATGAAGATGGTTCCTTTAAATGGGAATGGTTAAATCATGTGCCTCATTTATCCATAGTTTCAAAGTTGACTCCAATCGCTGGTGCTAGTGTAGGGGCGTATTTCAGCTTAAAATTATTGAGTGATGCGAGTCATCATGCAAACGTTGTATTTTCGAGAGCACGTGAATATTTAAATGCCCATCCAGATGAGAGCCTGGATGTCTTTATGGCATTTGAAAAAGCGGAGAAAGCGGATCAATCCACTTTAACAATATTAAGTGATGTTAATTTATCAATAACTGAAACAGACACTATAGAAGAAGAGAAAGAAGGTGCGGATTTAAAAAATAAAGGCGAGAATATTCATCAATCAAAAGAAGTTCAGCAGATTGATGATATTACTTCGAAAGATACTCTAGAGCAGAACTCACAAGATTTAATTGTTTCCGAGACTGTAGTTGATGTTCCTGTAATAAAAGCAAAAACGACACGCACTAGGGCAAAGACAACAAGTAGAGCAAAACCTTCAGCACAGAAAAAAAACTCTACAGATCTGAAGAAAACTGAAACTGATCGTAGTAACGATGCAGATTCAGGTGATGAGCCAAACTTGAAGTAAATAACTTTACTTTGAGAATCAAGTCTCACTTGCTAGATAAGGTTACAAAACAGGCAAACGAAACTGTCATATTTTAAGCGTATTATTTTGCAACGGAATTGTACGCAAACTCATCAATGGTCAATATTTGACACTATGTTGAATGTTGACCATTTTTGCATCTTCGCTTACAATTGCATGCCCTCAAAAAGTAGTATTTTTTTTGAGGCTTTTTATTAACGGGAGAATTGCCATATGGCAACAACAAATCAGTTGATCCGTAAGGGTCGTACGACTTTGATTGAAAAATCAAAAGTTCCTGCGTTGAAGGCTTGTCCACAACGTCGTGGTGTTTGTACACGTGTTTATACAACTACACCTAAAAAACCTAACTCAGCAATGCGTAAAGTTTGCCGTGTTCGCTTAACTTCTGGTTTTGAAGTTTCTAGCTACATCGGTGGTGAAGGTCATAACTTGCAAGAGCACAGTGTTGTTCTTATCCGTGGTGGTCGTGTTAAAGACTTACCAGGTGTACGTTACCATACCGTTCGTGGTTCTTTAGACTGTGCTGGCGTGAAAGATCGTAACCAGTCACGTTCTAAATATGGTGCTAAACGTCCTAAGAAATAATTTCTTAAGGATATAGAACCGCAATCCTTTATCGTCTCGCTTGTCTGATTTCTGCATTTAAAATTGTGAAATTCAAGCGACGTGTAGTAAGGCCAGCGAATAGTACACGACACTTTGTACTTACTGCTGGATTAACCTGAAGTGTCATATTTATAGGTAGTTTAAAATGCCAAGACGTCGCGTAGTCGCTGCTCGTGAAATCCTTCCGGATCCGAAATTCAGCAGCCAAACAATCGCTAAATTCATGAACCATGTAATGCAAGATGGTAAAAAATCTATTGCTGAAAGTATCGTTTACGGTGCTTTAGATCGCGTTCAAGAAAAAAACAAAGTAGACCCGGTTGAATTTTTTGAAGCTACGCTTGAAAAAGTTCGTCCTATGGTCGAAGTAAAAGCACGCCGTGTTGGTGGTGCTACTTATCAAGTACCTATGGAAGTGCGCCCATCCCGTCGTACTGCCTTGGCTATGCGTTGGTTAGTAGATGCTGCTGCTAAGCGTTCTGAAAAAACTATGGCTTTACGTCTTGCTGGTGAGTTGCTTGATGCAGCAGAAGGTAAAGGCGCAGCGATCAAAAAACGTGAAGATGTGCACCGTATGGCTGAAGCCAACAAAGCCTTCTCTCACTACCGCTTCTAAGCGGCTAAAACAGTCCCTAATCAGGAGAATACTCATGCGTACCGTAGCTCGATTTAATATCGCACTTTACCCTAGTGGGGGATTTGCGGGTATTTAAGTTGCCCAATAATCGTACTGAGTATCCGTACGCATCAATGTTTCATTGATGCGTCCTGTTTTAAATAAATAAAATTTAGGAATGCAAGAAATCATGGCTCGTCAAACCCCAATTTCTCGTTATCGTAACATTGGTATTTCTGCTCACATTGATGCTGGTAAAACCACGACTACTGAACGTATTTTGTTCTACACAGGTGTATCTCACAAAATTGGTGAAGTGCATGATGGTGCAGCAACAATGGACTGGATGGAACAAGAGCAAGAACGTGGTATTACTATCACTTCAGCTGCTACAACTACATTCTGGTCAGGTATGAGTAAGCAGTTCCCTGAACACCGTATCAATGTAATTGATACTCCGGGACACGTTGACTTCACTATTGAAGTAGAACGTTCTATGCGTGTTCTTGATGGTGCATGTATGGTTTACTGTGCTGTAGGTGGTGTACAACCTCAGTCAGAAACTGTATGGCGTCAAGCAAACAAATACCAAGTGCCTCGTTTAGCATTCGTGAACAAGATGGACCGTACTGGTGCAAACTTCTTCCGTGTTGTTGAACAAATGAAAACACGTCTTGGTGCTCATCCTGTGCCTGTAGTTATTCCAGTTGGTGCCGAAGAAAACTTCCAAGGCGTTATCGACTTGATCGAAATGAAAGCGATCATTTGGGATGAAGCTTCTCAAGGTATGATGTTTGAGTACGGTGATATCCCGGCTGACCTTCAAGCAACTGCTGAAGAGTGGCGTACAAACATGGTTGAAGCTGCTGCTGAAGCTTCTGAAGAGTTAATGGACAAATACCTTGAAAATGGTGATCTTTCTAAAGAAGACATCGTTGCAGGTTTACGTGTTCAAACATTAGCTTGTGAAATTCAACCAATGCTTTGTGGTACAGCGTTCAAGAACAAAGGTGTTCAACGTATGTTGGATGCTGTGATTGAATTCTTGCCATCACCTACAGAAGTTAAAGCGATCGAAGGCGTTTTAGACGACAAAGACGAAACTAAAGCAGTTCGTGAAGCATCTGACGAAGCTCCATTCTCTGCGCTTGCGTTCAAAATCATGAACGACAAATTCGTAGGTAACTTGACATTCGTACGTGTTTATTCTGGTGTACTTAAACAAGGTGATTCTGTTTATAACCCGGTTAAATCTAAACGTGAGCGTATTGGTCGTATCGTGCAAATGCATGCAAACGATCGTCAAGATGTTGAAGAAATTCGCGCGGGTGATATCGCTGCATGTGTAGGTCTTAAAGACGTCACTACTGGTGATACGCTTTGTGATGAGAAAAACATCATCACTCTTGAACGTATGGAATTCCCAGAACCTGTAATCGCGCTTGCAGTTGAACCAAAAACTAAAGCAGACCAAGAAAAAATGTCAATTGCTTTAGGTCGTTTGGCTAAAGAAGACCCTTCATTCCGTGTTCGTACTGACGAAGAATCAGGTCAAACAATTATTGCTGGTATGGGTGAGCTTCACCTTGACATCATTGTTGACCGTATGAAACGTGAATTCAGTGTTGAAGCAAATATTGGTAAACCAATGGTTGCTTACCGCGAAACAATCAAAAAGACTGTTGAGCAAGAAGGTAAGTTCGTTCGTCAAACTGGTGGTAAAGGTAAATTCGGTCACGTATATGTACGTTTAGAGCCGCTTGATACAGAAGCTGGTAAAGATTACGAATTCGCTGAAGAAGTTGTTGGTGGTGTTGTACCTAAAGAATTCTTCGGTGCAGTTGACAAAGGTATTCAGGAACGTATGAAAAATGGTGTCTTGGCTGGTTACCCTGTTGTGGGTATCAAAGCGACATTATTTGATGGTTCTTACCATGATGTCGACTCTGATGAATTGTCGTTCAAAATGGCTGGTTCTTACGCATTCCGTGATGGTTTCATGAAAGCAGATCCTGTTCTTCTTGAACCAATCATGAAAGTTGAAGTAGAAACTCCAGAAGATTACATGGGCGATATCATGGGTGACTTAAACCGTCGTCGTGGTATGGTTCAGGGTATGGACGATTTACCTGGTGGTACTAAAGCAATTCGTGCTGAAGTTCCACTTGCAGAGATGTTTGGTTACGCGACTCAAATGCGTTCTATGTCTCAAGGTCGTGCGACATATTCAATGGAATTCTCTAAATACGCTGAAACTCCACGTAACGTGGCTGAAGGCATTATCGCTAAGTTCCAATCTGGCGGTAAAAGAGGTGACGACGAGTAATCTTTAGATTACTATAAGCCAAACTAATTTTTAGTTAATAACCAGTTGCTCATGAGCCGAACCTCATGAGCAGTTCAAAAAGGAAAATCAAATGGCTAAGGCTAAGTTTGAACGTAATAAGCCACACGTAAACGTGGGCACAATCGGTCACGTTGACCATGGTAAAACAACTCTTACTGCTGCTATTGCAACAATCTGTGCAAAAACTTACGGCGGTGAAGCTAAAGATTACGCAGCAATTGACTCTGCACCTGAAGAAAAAGCTCGTGGTATTACAATTAATACTTCACACGTAGAATACGATTCTCCAACTCGTCACTACGCTCACGTAGACTGCCCGGGACACGCCGATTATGTTAAAAACATGATCACTGGTGCTGCTCAG
>NZ_OOGT01000428.1 GCF_900323515.1 Acinetobacter stercoris
GAGCAAGCTACGATGTGACAACGGGTGAGATCAGTGCACCAAACTACAGCGTAACCACTAATCCGAATGAAGCCGGTGCGACAACGACGGTTCACAATGTCGGCGATGCAATCACTAGCTTAACGACTGCGGTGACTACACCGCTGACCTTTACAGGGGATAGTGGNAGCTCGGTGAATANACTTGGCTCGACATTGTCAGTGCTTGGGGATGGGAACATCACGACAACGGCAAGTCAGGGCCAGATCGCAGTGAGCCTGAATAAAACCNTGACAGGCCTGACCAGCATCAGCACGGGCAATACCTTTATTGACAGTAATGGCTTAAGCATCACAGGTGGCCCAGGTATCACCACGGCAGGCATTGATGCAGCGGGTAAAAAGATCAGTAATGTTGCAGCAGGTACAGCAGCCAGTGATGCGATTAACAAAGGCCAGCTGGATACAGCATTAACAGCACAGGACAGCAAATCGGACGGGTTGGGAAGCAGTACGGCTGCGGCATTGGGTGGTGGTGCAAGCTACGATGCGACAACAGGTGAGATCAGTGCACCGAACTACAGTGTGACCACTAATCCGAATGAAGCCGGTGCGACAACGACGGTTCACAATGTTGGTGATGCAATCAATAGNTTAACGACCGCAGTGACCACACCGCTGACCTTTACAGGGGATAGTGGTAGCTCGGTGAATAAACTTGGCTCGACATTGTCAGTGCTTGGGGATGGGAACATCACGACAACGGCAAGTCAGGGCCAGATCGCAGTGAGCCTGAATAAAACCCTGACAGGCCTGACCAGCATCAGCACGGGCAATACCTTTATTGACAGTAATGGCTTAAGCATCACAGGTGGCCCANGTATCACC
>NZ_OOGT01000252.1 GCF_900323515.1 Acinetobacter stercoris
CATATTTATAAAGTATAAATAAATACTTATAAAAAATTATGAAATTGTTGAAAAAACAAGTAAAGTTCAGTACATGTATTAAACGTTGTAGTCATTTATTACATTTGATCATGCTTGTAGTTCAGGATGGAAACGAGCAAATAAAACAAACATTGGAGAAGGATATGCACATACAATGTAAAGATTTCTGTTCATTTTATCTTATTCTGAATTACTCATTTTAATGTTTGATATGTAATTTTCATGTCGGTTACAGCGTATACATTCAACAAATTCAACCAATAGAAATGAATTCTATGCATCATTTGTTATGTCTTTACATAACAGGATATTTTTAATCTGCCAAAATGGAATTTGATATGGCATTTGCAAATTTAACGAAAAAACACTTAACATATTTATCAATGGGTATGCTGGGTATTTTCGGTTTAAGTCATACAGCCAATGCTGAAGACAATTTTAAGCTCGTACTGAAAAACGCATTTATTGAACGTAACTATGATGATGATGCTATTAAAGATCCTGGTAGCTGGTCACAAGGTATTTCTGGATTTTATACGTCAGATTATATACCTACAGTATTAACCGTAGCGGATAAGCCGATTGAAATCGGAATGGATGCATCATTACAATATGCATTACGCTTAAGTGATGACCGTCATGTAGATGATACTGTTTTACCATTTAGCCCATATTCTAAAACCCAAGACCGTAACTTTTTAAAATATGGTGGTACATTAAAGCTCAAATATGACAAAACCGAATTTAAAATTGGTGAATTGTGGTTAGATTTACCTATCACAGCAACAGATGCAAGTCGACAGTTACTAAGTTCCTACTGGGGCGGGCAAATTAAAAGTCAGCTGTCTGATAAATTGAAATTGGAACTTGGGCGTATTGAGCAGGTTTCACCGCGATATGCTGAAGGTTTTCAACGTTTTACCTATACAACTAACGGCAAAACACATCAGTCAGATGGATTGAATTATATTGATTTTAAATATAATGTAACTCCAAACATCATGGCTGAGTATTATTACGGTAACCTTGAAGATTTATACGACAAGCACTATCTGGGCTTGGAGCATTGGTATAAATCGGATAAATTTAAGGCACAAACGCGTTTTAAATACTTTAGGTCGCAAGACTCTGGAAGCTCTATAGCTGGCGAAGTTGATAACCATAATATAGGTTTAATCGAGAAAGTTTTTGTTGGTAACCACACGGTTGCATTAGGTTATCAGCAGCTCTTTGGTGATACAGCATATCCGTTACCAGACGGCTTCCTTCCAGAATTATATTTTATCAACTGGAATACAACAGGGTTCTTCAAGAAAGATGAGAAATCCATACATTTTCTTTATGGGTATGATTTTAAAAATTATGTTCCAGGCTTGAATGCGATGGTGAAATATGTTCATGGTTATGACTTTAAGGATAACCAGGGACGTAAAAATAACGAATCTGAGACCAATTTTATTTTATCTTACGACTTTCAAAATCCAAAGTTAAAAGGCTTATCTTTCCATTGGTTATATATTAACTATGATGTAAAAACAGGGAATGACTTTCAGGAAAATCGTATCTTGACAACTTATACCAAAAAATTCTAATGATCAAAAAAAGACCGATTTATTCGGTCTTTTTTAATTTAAATTAATGTTTATAAAAACGTTTGACTGTNTGTTTAGGTGTTTCTCCAAACATCAATTTATAGTCTCTTGAAAAGTGTCCCATATGATTAAAACCATGTTCCAGGGCAATTTCAGCAATGTTGCTTAATGGCGTGTTACACAAGGTGGCGTGAACAGCTTTTAAACGAATATTTTTTACATATTGCATAGGAGATGTATATAAGTACTCTTTAAATAGACTGTTCAATTTTGAAACAGATGTATATGAAGCCTCAGATAAATGCTGTAAAGAAATTTCCTGTTTGGAATGATTTTGTATATATTCGATAGCGAGTTGCAAAGAGCGTGGAAAATTAGAGTCCAGTCTTTGTTTTAAAATCTCGCTATAGTTATTTTTTTGCAGTAATAACAGTTTCTTGATGAGTAAACTCTCTATTTCTTGATACATTGGCTGAAGCGAATGTATGCCAAATAGACTTATTTCATCTAAATAGAAGTGAATTTGTTTCCACCATTGTGAGATATGTAACGTATTCATGTCCATTTCTGCACTGAAAATAATGTCATGAGGTAAATCTTGACGAATCAGATCTTTTAGTACTTGATCGACTTTTTCTTTAGGAATCGCAAGGTGAATTTTTTTACAGTCACCTGAGATATCAAGCATTAATTCCTCTTGAGGATTCAAAATTAATCCTGTACTGGGGGTGGAATGAATACGCTGATTTTGAATAGATAATTCCTGTTCACCACTTAGTGGCAAGCTAATACTATAACAATGTAGTTTTTTTTCATTAACGATTGCAGCATCAGTACCGTACTGCACGTATCCTAATGCAATTGAATTATTTGCCAGACGGGCAAATTCATGCTGAAAGTTTAATTTTGACTGCTGTTTGACAATTAGATCGTGTTGACCACAAATATCATTCATCCAGTTACGGGCATCGGTTACATCAAACTTTGTTGAAACAGACAATTGATTGATCATATTGGTTCACCATCCTGCTTGATTCAACCTTTATTCACTAAGTATCCTTACTTAATGCGTTAATTAGACTATTTTAATCAACTTAAGCCTAAACTCTAAATATCATTAAGGTATGAAATTATGTGATTGAGATATAATTCAATTTATGCAAGATTTGGATAAAAATAAGTAATTTTTGGATATTACTGCGCTGTATTTCTCCTTACTGTATATAAAAGCAAGAAGGAGTGAAGGAATGCAAAATACTCAAGCCAATGTGCGAAACTGGAAAGAGTTCGTAAATAGCAATATCGATTTTAGGGAAGAAGATGGTGTATTTCGTGTAGGACGTGAAATTTTCACCGAGCCAGAGTTATTTGCTTTAGAAATGGAATTGATCTTTGAAAAAACATGGATTTATGCATGTCATGAGAGTGAAATTTTAAATGTAAATGACTTTATTACTGTGCAAGTTGGTCGCTACCCTATGATCATTACCCGTGATAAGGAAGGGCAACTACATGCATTGTCCAACACCTGCTCGCATCGTGGTACGACTTTAACCCGTGTGTATAAAGGAAATCAGGCTAATTTTGTATGCCCATTCCATGCGTGGTGTTATAAAAATGATGGAAAGTTATTGAAAGTTAAGGCACCAGGTGAATATGACACAGAAACTTTTGATAAATCAAAACATGGTCTGAAAAAAGGGTTGGTGCAAAGTTACCGTGGATTTGTATTTGTTAACTTGGATGTAAACACAGATATAAGCCTGGATGAATATTTGGGTGATACCCGAAAATTTTTGGATATGATGATTGCTCAATCTCCAACAGGCGAGCTTGAAGTCATTGAAGGTCGCTCTAAATATGAGTTTGATGCCAACTGGAAGTTGCAAAATGAAAATGGTCTGGATGGATATCATGTCAGCACTGTTCATTACAACTATGTTGCAACGGTACAACATAGACAGACAATTAATGCAGAAAAAGGCATTACACCTGAAAAAACACTGGATTACAGTAAATTAGGGGCTGGTGACAAACAAACCGATGATGGTTGGTTTACCTTTAAACACGGGCACGGTGTGTTATTTAGTGATATGCCAAACCCTGATGTCCGACCAGGTTATGCCAGTGTAATGCCTCGTCTCCAACAAGAATATGGAGAAGAAACTGCAGAATGGATGATGCATCGTTTGCGTAATCTTAACATCTATCCAAGTCTCTTCTTTATGGATCAGATCAGTTCACAACTTCGGATTATCCGTCCTGTTGCATGGAACAAAACTGAAATTATCAGTCAATGTTTGGGCGTAAAAGGTGAGTCTGATGAAGATCGTGAAAGCCGTATTCGACAGTTTGAAGACTTTTTCAATGTTTCGGGTATGGGTACACCAGATGATTTGGTTGAGTTCAAAGAAGCTCAACGAGGTTTTGAAGCACGTAATAATCAATGGAATGATATTTCACGTGGCTATCAAAACTGGAATTATGGTGAATCTAAAAATAGTCAAATATTAGGCATTACTCCTGTTATTACAGGTCGTGAAATTACCCACGAAGGTTTATATGTAAATCAACATAGAACCTGGCAAAACCTCATGTTAAAAGGCTTGGCAAAACGTAAAATTGAAGTTGTGGAGCAATAATTCATGAAAAATAATGCTGAATTACAGTACCAAATCGAGCAATTTTTATATGCGAATGCCAGTAAATGCGATCAAAAAAAATGGGATGAATATCTTAATGATTTTGATGAAAAACTGGAATTCCATGTTCCACAATGGAAATCAGAACATGAATATACGACCAATCCAAAACGAGAAATGTCGCTTATTTATTACTCGAACCGTGGTGGTTTAGAAGACCGTATCTTCCGTGTTGAAACTGAAAAGTCATCTTCTGCTTACCCGCTGCCACGTACGTTGCACCAAATTAGTAATGTCCGTATTGTAGGAATAGAGGGGGATGAAATCACTGTGGAAGCTGGTTGGGATACCTCATATATCCGGATGGAAATAGTAAACCGTTTCTTTGGTGTGGTTCATTATCGTATTAAAAGAAATGCTGAACAGTTTAAAATTACTTATAAACAAGTAATTTTAATGAATGACAAAATCAATGCTGTTTTAGATTTTTATCATATCTAAAATCTGTCCTATACCTTCGGGTAAATCTGTTTGTGCTGTTCTGATTTCCTGCATGTCCTTCTTCAGAACAGCACATTCTTTTTTTTAAAGCCAAAGATTTTCTTTGGCTTTTTTATGCACTGAAATCTAAGTTGTAACCCAATATAACGATTTTATTTAATTTCCAATTACCTTAAATT
>NZ_OOGT01000144.1 GCF_900323515.1 Acinetobacter stercoris
ATTTAAAGAAGTAAAAATTAATACCTGACATATTTAGTGACAAGTCTGCAAATATTCTTAATAAATTTTCCACTTCTTATAAGCATTGGCCAACTTCACGTCATAGTTATTTTTTGCATAACCAGCACCGTTATAACCACGTGCAAAGGCTTTCCAGTCTTTGTTTTTCAATGCATTGACCAGATTATTCACCTTGATATATCTGCACATAGCTTCAAGCTGTGATGCTTCATCACGGTACATGGCATTAATAAATGCTTGTAACGATACATAGCCCAGTGATTTCCAGTGATAACCCATAACTTGGCCAAGTCCCCAAGATGCCGACTCCAAAGCCGATGTACGGTCATATTGAGCAGCTACATTTAATCGACCATGTTGAGCTGAATACAAGCCATAGCCACCTGATGTTGTATTACACAAATCTGGGCGCTCTTTCATCATGCGATAGACAGTATCTGCTTTACCGTTTGCAATTAAACGCTGTCGCATCACATGACGTTCAAAGAGAATGACTGGCGTACCATCTGTATTAAAACCTGAGCTTTTACACTCCACCTCGATGACGGCGCGCAAGCACGCCGTTTCAATTCCAAGGCTCTTTGCTTGATCTTGAATTTGTTGAGAGGTGATCTTTTTACTTATCATTTTTTAAATTCCTCACTTCTTTGATTAAGTCTTTGATCGTTTCCGCCTGACGTTCGATCATGAAATTGAAAGACAAACGGACAATGAACCAACCAGGTAATCCGCATGAGAAAATAATGAAAGCTAGCCCAACGACACCGAACCAGTCATTCACCCAGTGGCCAATTTCCAGATAGCGGATAACCGTTGCACCTAGCCCAGCACTAAAAATGATTGTGGTAATAATCCCTATCGCCCACTCCTTTGCGTTTCGTGGGGTCTGTATCATCATGAGTACGATTGCTATTGCTGCAACAATGAATACAAAAAAGATGGTTCCAAGCCCGATTGCTTTAGCTGCACTAGCGCTTGCTGCAGTTGATACTGGTTCAGCCATGTGGCCTCCTAATTTTTGGCAATAAAAAACCGATCACTAATTGGATCGGTTTGTAAAGTTAAAAAACGTCTACTGGTTCAAGTTATGTACTTGTATTTCGTATAAGGTGTATTATGTTAATTTTAGGAAAGCTTAATAAATCCGTGTTTAAAAATTAAACTAGAAAGATTTTGTATTACTATCAATTTAGAATTCCTCTCTTATAAATCTTATTTAATGACGCTATCTTTTTGTATTGATGAAGCTATTTTATCAATGGTAGTACGAACACGTATTGGTAAGAAATTTGATCTTTTCCATACAATTTGAATAGGATAGTTAGTACTTGAATAGTTAGTAAGTAGGTGTATTAATTGACCACTTTGTATATATTCTTGAATCAACCAGGAAGGTAACCAACCAATTCCTCCATGCATTAGTACATAATCTAATATGCTTTTTATGTCATCCATTTGAACTTTATTTTTTGGCAAATATTTCATAGTTTTATGATGAGAACTTTGAAATATCCACTTTTCAAGCTGCCCATTTTTCAAATATCCAATAGTCTGATGGTTATCTAAATCTTTGATACTCTCAGGAACCTGGTATCTTTTTAAATATTCAGGTGTGGCACAGAGCCACATTGCATGCTCAGAAATCTTTTTAACCATTAATTGACTATTATCTTCTAAATTACCAATTCTTATCACTAGGTCATAATTATCTTCAATTAAATCAATATAACGATCATTAAAAGNAAGAACCATATTCAAATTTTGATGTTCATCTGCTAAGTCTCTTAATATCGGAACTATGAACTTTTGTCCAAATAATACAGGCATAGAGATACGTATCATTCCCTGAATATTTTGATTATTACTTTCAAATAATGTCTCAGCTATTAATAATTCTTGTACAGCCCGCTGGCTATGTTCATAGAAAATACTACCTTCTTCTGTGAGAGCTAAATGACGTGTATCTCTGTTAAAAAGTACTACTCCGAGCTGTACCTCAAGCTTTGAAATCATCTTACTGACAGCGGAACGAGTCAGATGTAATTTTTCTGATGCTTTAGTAAAACTTCCTTGTTCAACAACACTAATAAATGCCATCAAACTTTTCAGATCATTAACACGCATATTAGTTCCAATTGGGAATCAATGAGTTGATTTATTATCACTTTTGTATCCAATTTATCAATGATAATCTAATTAAAATTCATATTAGGAACCTTACTATGAACAGAATTTTAGTTATCAAATCTAGTTTTATGCAGGAAAAATCTCTAAGTAATCAGCTCATTAATAAATATTTATATAGACGTAAGCAAAGTGGTTATGTTGACCAAATAATTGAACATGATCTAGGAGCTATGAACTTACCAGTATTAAACTTAGAGATATTTAATGCCTTACGTGGAGAGGCGAATGAAAAACCTGAGGTAAAAGCAGCAGTAGCTCTCTCTGATCAATTTATTCAAGAGCTGAAAGATTGTGATCTATTATTGATTGCAGCACCAATGTATAACTTAAATGTACCAACCCAATTAAAAAACTGGTTCGACTTAATTGCACGAGCACGAGTAACTTTTCAATATACAGAAACCGCACCCGTAGGATTAATTAAAGGTGTTAAATCAATTATCTTTAGTTCACGTGGTGGTTTTCATCAAGATCTTCCAACAGATGCTGTTACAGCATATTTAATAGCAGTATTAGGATTAATTGGTATTGATAAGGTAGATTTTATATATGCTGAAGGCACTGATATTAAACCATTAGGGAAATCTAAAGCACTTGAATTAGCTTCACAGCAAATTGCTTTACAAACGAACGTAGGATTGTAAGTATATTCTTCCTTATGGCAATGAAATTATAATTTTCTATTGTTCTAAGGTTCCTATTTAACATAATGGGCGTTACGCGAAATACTTACCTTACATAAATATTTCGCATAAAATTTGTTCTTAAAATTTAAAGAGACATAGCATATCGCCACATCTCATCCACTTGCTCATCTGATAGTTTTAAAATACCGAGCATGTATCTAACCGATTCATTGCTCCGCTCAAACTTCTCAGACTCAGCATATTCAATTTGAACCTTTTTCTTTTGTGTAGCATCCTGAATTGAGTCAATCGCCTGCTCTATTTGATCCAGTAAATCATGCTCAAGTAAGGTCAGTTTAAATTGACGCCGTGTAAGCGGTGCAAATGCTTTTAAACGGTCAGCTTCTTTTTCTGCATCACTACGTGGATCAATCCAATGATCATCTTCCCATTGCTCATAGACCGATTGCGGTGCATTGAAGGTAAAACCGTCTTTAATTGCACCTACATAATCAACAGTCGAGGATAGCCCTGTATCTGTTGAATAAACCGTTTTACGGCGATGATCTTCAACTAATCCCCATTGCTGATTTTCAACATCAAATACAGGAATAAAACCCTGCTCTGCAGTTGGTGGTTGGATATTGGTACTTTGTGCAGGTAGTCCTGTCCCAGTTGCCCGTAGATATTCAAATGAACCTACCAGACGCTGGTCATCAGCATCATAACTATAAGCCATAATAATTTGATCTTTTTCAGAAATAAGCGTCATTGTTAACCTGCCTTGATAATATAGTTGAATGCAATATTGCGTGGTCTAGTCTCAGGATTCCCTGCTGAACGAATCTGGATACTCCCCCAAACATCCGTTACCCCTGAGGATGAGGTGACTGCAGCATCTGGATTTTGTTGTCGAACATTGTTGGGATCACCTCCCACCATAATTTCATGTGTATGTTGGCCAACACTGTCATACTGTTGACTTAAAATAGTCCGGCCAGGATCTACCCCACGACCATTGTCATACCCACGAATAAATTCACCCCGCATGTCTGGGAGACGACTACCATATAGCTTGTATAAAATAGGATATGTCTTAGCATCAATTGATTGCCCTAGCATGCTCAAATAACCTGATGGTGGTATCGCTTTGGGATAAGGAATAGGTACAAATAATGAAGGTTCAAGCAATTCATTTAGCAAGTCAGTTGTGACGATATACTCAGAATTCGTCTCTTTATCAACTTTAATCGGCGCTCCATCATTCCCATAAAAAACATAATATTTCTGGTAACTCGGCAAATCATTTGTGGAAGTACCATTAATATGTCTATGCCTAACCCTGAACCCGACTAAAGGCTTCAGGTTATCTTTATCAGGGTTCGGATAATGGGTTCCAATTGCAAAAAAACCTTGATAGGGTTGCTCGATCTGGTCGGTTATCGATAAAGCATCTAACGTATTATTTACAGTTGATATTCTCAGATACCCTTTTGCTTGTGGATAATCCACACTCAATTTGGTTTGTTGAAGCACTTTCCCTTGTCGCGCCGTAAGCGCTTCAGTCGTACTATCACTAATCACCGAGTCATTCAGCTTCAGCACACCTGTCTGGGTTGTTGATGCCGCACGAATTGGCGTAGTTGAAACAACAGTGAGTAAACCTTTGGCGTTGACCGTAACTGTTGGAATTTCAATGCCTGATCCATACGTTCCTTCGACAACACCTGAGTTGGCCAAAGTCAGCACACAGGTCACATCCTTGGAACCATCAAACTGTACTGAACCCGTCGCTGCACCTGTATAGTTAAATGTTCGGGCTGTGGTGAGCTTACCTGCACTTGCTGCAGCAGCATTTTTATCTAGCTTTTGATCAACAAGTCCTTTTAAAACTTTGCCCTGTTTCGCTGTTAGGGCTTCAGCGGCACTATCACTGGTGAGAGTATCATTGAGTTTCACCACACCCGCTTTGTCAGTGGTGGCATTGGTGATTGAACCATCACCTGTGTAGATCTTCCACTTGTCCCGATTCTGCTCATCGTTCGGATCAGTGAGGTTGTTATCTATCTGGCTAATATATTCCCGTGTACGATCTGCAGATAAAAGAATGGCACCTTTAGAATATCCACCAATCGCTTTGGCATAATCTGCATCAAACTGATAACGCCCGCCTTTTGATAAGAACACGGTATTGTCAGAAAGCTCGAAGAATATCCCGTTAAAATCTAACCCCTTAGGTGGCAAACCGCCTTCTTCTACGGCGGTCATGGTAATGGGTGGAAATCCGATAGACCAGGTTGCATCCTCTAAGTCTTGCCCTTTTTGACGTTCGTTATAAATCTTGTTGTGCTTCCCATTTAATGAAAAAGGAATGCTAATCAATGTCGGGTTACTCATTATGCAAATACTCCCTGATTAAATGGTTGAAAGCCTGTACCTGAAAAACCAAATATGTTGCGTGTTACCATTTCTTTGTAATCCACTAAAACACCACTCGGTCTCGGTAATAATTCCAGTTTGTAGACCAGTAAGCGTTCAAAAGCCCTTAAATTAAACTCAAAAAAATATCGGGCTTTCATATGCCCGATAATTAAAAAATAACAACGCTCTCGAAAGAGTATCCTCAGAAACTTATTGATATTTGGTGCGGTGGCCAAAACAATATTAGATGCCGCCTTGATAATGATCAGTGTTCTCAGCTGTGCATCATTCAGTTTAAAGGAGGCGTATTTGGTTCCTGCAGAACTAAAGGGACGTTGATTGAATGGATAGAATGAAACATTACGGGTTTTAAATCCAAATGCTTCAGCCTCAGGATTGGCTGTTCCAATGTTTCGGTCTACCCCGACAATCCGCCCCCATATATCCAGACCAAAGCCTTTGGCTGTTTTGAGGTTACACACCAACTGATAAAAATCATCAATATTCTGATCTGGATCTATGCAGGTGTTTAATTCCTCAATCAGCTGGCAGATCACAGGGCTATTGGCATACTGTGACATTAAGGTGTCTTGAATATTTTTCATTACACAAACTCAATATAGTCTTCAGTGGTAAAAGGAAATTCATCCACCCCAAAATCCAGAACATCAGTAAAATTCTGCTGATCCCGACTGATCTGTATAGATTCAATAATCAAACTGGTGACCGCAGTGACCTGACAAACAAAACGTAGCGCCACCACAGGATGGCCAATCCTAGCTTTGGTCTTGCCACTTTGCATCGCCTCAATAATGGCTTTCTTCATGGCCTTTTCATCCTGAAGTGACATGGCTGTTTCATCTTCAAGCCTGATCCTGAAATAAACCGGAATATGTTTGGGGCGCATGATTTTGACGTTATAAACAGGTGGTCGCTCTGGAAAGTTGTCTGTATCCCTGACCTTAACTTCCGTATTACCGTTAAATGAACAGCCTGAACCTGCCTTGATTAAGGCTGTCTTGGCAATCTCATAATCATCACCGCCGACCACGGAAACCAGAATGCTGTTACGGATAATGGGATAGTGGGTTGACCCTACCAGCACTGTTTCATCTGTCGGGTTATCAACAACAAATACGCTCACCACATCTTTTAAATCAGCGACCGCTCCATAGGTGGCGGCATTGGTGTTTTTAGAGTTGGCTGCAACAGATTCACGGCGCCGTTCTTCAAAATCCGTCCGGCTTTCTTCCTCACGTCCTTCAATCGCTGCCGTTTCATTCAAGACCTGATCCAGACCAGGAATGACTTTAATCATGATATTAATGCTGTGTGCTACTGCCTGTATTGTTCCAGCTGTGGTACATAAAGCCTGGACCTGAGCACGTCCATTATTTCCAATCAGTACATCCTTTGTGGTTTCCCACAAATAGCCATTCCGATCCATAAACTGGCTTTTGGCAGGAATTTTTACGTTGGCCAGACCGATAAAGGTCAAAATCACGTTGGAATGGGTTTGATGCTTACGTTCTAAAAAATAGATCTGGCCAATACCTTCTTGCCAGATACCTTTGGAATAACGCGGATCGGTGAGATTCAACAGTTGAATCATTTGATTGCGTTCATCCTGAATCATCGCCGTAAGTGAAGTAATCAGTTGACCCTGTGGAGTCCTTAGATCCTCGTTCAACTCATCCCCAAAGGCTGTTTTAAATAATCTCCATAATCCAGCCATCACCGCTTCGGTCGGCGGTGCATAAATCCCCTTATCGGTAATTTCAAGTAACGGGATCATACTCATAGCTCAACCACTCCCTTTTCGCCATTTTGTTGTTTGAATAGAATCCGTCCACGTAGTACCCGTTCTTTCAATGAATACAATTCCACATTGGCTTCAATCACATCGGGAATGGATAAAGCGGCATCCTGTAAATGTTTACGATATAGCGCAAGTGAATACTTTCCCTGACCCAAAATGTCTTCCAGATAAGGGATACCATCCTCCTGACGTACATAAATGTCTTTACTGAAAGTTCTGCAGGCACTGGCAATATCCTGTGCCTTTTGGTAGGTTGCTGTTGCCGTGGCAATATCACCATTCACATCTAAAGCCAGATCCCATGTATTTGGGTGTAGAAACAAGGTTTTCATTTTGGCTCCCGAGTATCTGAATCACCTGATCGAACACCGCCGTGCACATGTGTATCGACAATGACACCATTTGATAGTGTTAAAACCCCATCTTTGGAAATCTTCAATCCGTTGATATTAATATCACCTGTGCTGACGATATTGATGCCACCTTCAGGATTGAACTGGATATATTGCGTTGGACTTCCATTTAAATAACCGCCCAGATATAAACCATCTGACCAGTCGAACTGGCGCCTGGAATTAGGTGGTGAAGGTTTTCTAGTCCGTTTGACTGCAGATATATCCCGTGAACAGAAACTGCATAAAGCAATATCACCCTTTTGTGGATCGATCACTACTGCATTTTGGCCACCCTGCAATCTGAAATACGGGATATTTCCAATCACCCCATGTTCAATAATATTGTCAGATCCATCCAGCTGGGAAACTAACGGCTTAACACTCACGGTACCAACAGGATTAATCCCGTCATTTTGTACTGCAACAACTTCAACCAAAGTAATGGTCTGCATTTTGCCCGTTAAATGACGGAATAAAGCTGCAAGCTGTGCAGATCCACCCATGGCTTGTTCAGGACGTATCAGTCCTAATTTATCGCTATTTTTTAACTGCATCATGCGTATCCAGATAAGTTGCATTGACTTCACATGACCAATTGCCATTGGGCACATTGGCCTCCAAACTCAGCCACACGCCATACGCCCGCCAATCGGCATTGCAGATTGCAATTTCACTGTCCTGAATAGAAACAACCCCGCCAAATCGTATTGCGGGGTTGTATAAACATTTGAAGCTGACGCCTCTTAAATCAGGTGTGGGATATCCAATCAAGCCTGTAGACGGTGAAATAATCGGAATTTTTAATTTTCGGGGCACGCCCTTAGGTGCAATAGCAATCAAATCCTGCTCAATGTACAGATCTATATCGGCGTGGGTGGCCAGTGCCTGAATCTTGGCTAAAGCAGTATCAGGTAGATATCGGGTATCAATAATTTTACTGACCCCATTATTTTCAAACTGATAACCCATTTCATCACACAGGGTTTTAATCATATCGGCCACATCATTTTCACCCTCAAATTGAGTCGGTGAAACAGGGCGTAAATGTTCAAAGATGGCTGCCTGAGAATCTATCGCTAATGCCACGTCAGGGGCACTCTCCATTTCAGGATAGGCAAAGGTGATATTGCCCTCAAAAACCTTATACAGGGTTTCACCCTCTTCACCCGCATCTATCCTGACCCGATTCATTAAAGCTTCAAGAGTCTGCCAACGCACTCGAAACAGCTTCATCATCTTGTCCAAAGGTAGACCATAGATTTTAATTTGCGCCGTTGGCATGACGGCGCCACCACCATACATGCAATTGAATAAAACACGTAAACCTGTTGAGGTCAGCTGATTGTTCCCTTGAACGGTGAATACTTCTTTTTGACCTGCAATCGTCAAAGTGACACGAATAACTTTACGCTTCATCTGTCCACACCAACTTATAACGTCCCACTTCATTCAATCCCGAATAGATCGGATCGCTATTTCCCTGAGTATCAATAAAAACCAGATTGGGGGTAATAAAGGCACCATCGACACAAATACGATTTAAAACCAGCGTACCCTGATTTTCATTTTCGACGGTTGCATAGAGATGATCCAGGCGGGTTTGTAAGGTGAATGTCCAGCGTTGACCTGCAATAATACTGCTCACCGTCTGGTTAGGATAAGCATCTAGGGGAATGGTCACAATCATAGTTTCACCCAAACAATTTTTTTAAGATGGACTGATTATCACTGGCATCTTGTGGCTGACGTTCGCCGCCGTCTTTGGTTCTGGCATCCGCAGGATTTTTAACCTCTTCCAGTCGATAACTCACAGCGACTTCCTGAATCTCTTCAAGATGGATATTGACCTTGATCAACTGGGCGCCATCACTCGCTGATCGGGCATTATCACAACCGACAATACTGGCGTTGGTATAAACATAATCCGGGGTGACAATTTGAAATTTAAGAGTACTGTTGGCCAGAGTTTCGATCTGAGCCAGAAAAGCACCACGTTCTAAAGTACCGCCACTGCCTTTACTCATTTGAACCGTGGCTTTATAAGGTTCTTTGACTTTGTTGTAACTGGTGAATGAACCTTTTTCGACGGGTGCATTAGAAATCTTTGAACTAATGGAATGCTGGATAGATAGGACGTTATCAGACAAAACAATCGGGACGCCGTATTCATTAAAAATCCCCCAGTAGTTGCCAAATATAGTTTTAATTAAAGCGGCACCGCCCAAACTAATCACAGCACCAGTACCTGAATCGACCAGACCTTTAAAGTTGGGAATATTCGGCATTCCACGCATATCGTTCTCCCATAAAAAAACCCACTCGAAAGACTGGGTTAAAATAAGATAATTAGTTTATTAATTTAGGTAGTCACCAATACTCCTTGCGAGGTAGAAGTACAACCTAAACGTCCTATTGTATAAAATGGATAAGTCCCAGGTGAACCAATATAGACGGTTAAAAATATTCTTGAATAGCCTGACTCATTATTTAAATTATCAATCGCTTCATTATAATATCCACCAACTTCTATTCTCCTTAATAATGAACCTGTAGCATTTTGGTATAAGATATCACCGGCAATTGGATTATTTGCACCTGTTATACCATTGTAATTACTATATGAAATACTTTGTATATTACAAGCTTGTCTTTGAGATAAGATTTTATCTATTTCGGTTTTTGACTTTTTTATATCATTGCAGACTAAAACAGAGGTTGTATTTTTTTGAATAATTCGTACTCCTTTATCTGATGCATCTATACCATTGATAGCCTTACATACTTCATTATTATATTGTAAGGTTTCCTGAGTCGAACTATTAGGTATATAAAGTAGTTTTTCAGGTGAAATCTCTTGGAATTTTTGTTGTAGGATATATTTTTTACCTGATGGACTAATATTCTCAGATGTTCTAGTAA
>NZ_OOGT01000012.1 GCF_900323515.1 Acinetobacter stercoris
GAAATTGGCAGAGCAAGGAATCATGCAGTACAAGCCTGTTGGAACAAGGGACGAAAGCAGTGGAAAAGAGATATTGGTTATCATCAACGTTCACGAATAGAAGCCAAAATGTTTGCATTTAAACGGCTTGGACAAGGGGTGTCTAGCCGATGCTTTAATCGTCAGGTAGTCGACTTGCAAATCAGAGTCGATATTTTGAATAAATTTACTCAACTCGGTACAGCCCAAACAGTCGCTGTTGCATAAATATCGGGAAGATAGACTGACTCATCTTTATTTTTATTTATGCAACAAAGCCCTTTAGAGAAAGTTAATCATGAAAGATTAGCTATATTTAAAAAAGGACAATTAAAATGATTAAAAAAAATTTATTCCTAAAACTTGCTATTGCATCATCAGCATCTCTATGTATGCATATGGCATATGCAGATAATTTTAAAAGGTTTTCGGTCTCTGCTGGTTGGTTACATGTTATGCCACAAGGGTCAGCAAATCCTTTTAATATTAATACAGCTGTTAATGCTAGCAAGCAGTATTCAGTCGGAAGTATTTCACCAGATGGATTTTTAAATGCTTTGGATCCAAATGCAACGGCTATAAACCCCTTGACTGGAAAAGAAGGTAACGCCAAAAAAATTTTAGAAGGATTCTTTTCCAATGAGTTAGTAAAACCAATATTGATTGATCAAAAAACAGGAGAGGTTAAATCCGAAATTGCTGGCACAGCACAACTCAATGGAATTGATCAGTGGAGTGCTCAAGGTACTGGATTAGAAGCTGATGATGTTGATACTGCAGGTTTGATGTTTAACTATTACATAAATGATAATGTTTCATTGCAGCTTATCGGAGGTATTCCACCTAAAGTCGATATTGAAGGAAAAGGACAAATTTTTGCACCAATGAGTGGCACTGCAAATCCAGGTGGGATTGCTGCGCAGTTATTTCCTGAATTATCACTACAACAGGATGTTCCGATTACCAATTTAGGAAATAAATCTAAAGTTGCAACAACACGTGCCTGGACGCCAGCGCTTGAAGTTCAGTATCAATGGGGTAAATCTGGAGTCCATAAACTTAGACCATATGTAGGCTTTGGGGTGATGTATGCACATTTCAGTAGTATTAAAATGAATGGCCAAACTACCGCAGATCTGGTTGCAGCAGGGCATATGATCCAAAATATTCTGGATGACAAGGCAGGTGCAGCATTAGATGGTAAGACTTCAAGCGCAAATCCATTTGTACGAGTAAAAGCTGATGATGCATTTGCACCTATCGCCACTTTAGGAGCAACCTATGATTTTGCAACGAACTGGTATTCTGTTGCTTCTGTATCATATGCAAAATTAAATAATAGAACCAATATTGATGTAATTGATGCAAATAAAGGTACGAAATTAATTCACGCTACTACAAAAATTGATATCGACCCAATTATGACTTATCTTGGTATTGGCTATCGTTTTTAATTGATTATAGTAAAAAATCAAACAAGCACCCAAAAGGGTGCCTGTTTATTAGGCGTTATGAAAATTATTTTTCAACAATTGCAGTTACACCTTGACCACCAGCAGCACAAATTGAAACAAGTACACGGCCTGAACCTTTCTGGTTGATCAGTTTGGCAGCAGTTGCCAAGATACGACCACCCGTTGCTGCAAATGGATGCCCTGCAGCTAAAGATGAACCTTTGACATTTAGTTTGGTTAAGTCAATTGAACCTAAAGGTGCATCTAGTCCTAGACGTTCTTTACAGAATTTTGGATCTTCCCAGGCTTTAAGGGTTGACAATACTTGTGAAGCAAAAGCTTCATGTATTTCATAATAGTCAAAATCCTGAAGTTTAAGATTTGCACGAGCCAGCATGCGTGGTACTGCATATGCAGGAGCCATGAGCAAGCCTTCTTTCTTGTTGACAAAATCAACAGCCGCAGTTTCAGAGAAGCTTAAATAAGCTAAAATTTCATGTCCATTTTCTTTTGCCCATTCTTCTGATGCCAAAAGTACAACCGATGCGCCATCTGTCAATGGGGTTGAGTTACCAGCAGTCATAGTCGCAGTTTCACCCTTACCAAATGCTGGTTTGAGTTTTGCCAGTTTTTCTACTGATGAGTCTGGACGCAGATTGTTATCTTTGCTTAAACCCATAAATGGTGTGATGAGGTCATCAAAAAAGCCTTCTTCATACGCTTTTGCCATTTTCTGATGTGAAGAGGCTGCAAGTTCATCTTGTGCCTGGCGAGGAATTCCCCACTCTAAGGCTGTGATTGCCTGATGTTCACCCATAGATAAACCAGTGCGTGGTTCGCCATTTTTAGGTGCATCTAACAAGTCTTTTAAATTGATTTTAGTTAAAGCTTTTAAGCGATCTTTCGCAGTTTTAGCGACATTTAGTTCCAGTAAAGCTTTACGTAAGCCATCACCAAAAGCTATCGGAGCATCAGAGGTGGTATCCACGCCTCCAGCAATACCGACTTCGATTTGTCCTAGAGCAATTTTATTGGCAACCTGAAAAGCTGCTTGCAAACCTGTACCACATGCTTGCTGGAGGTCATAGGCAGGGGTTTCTGGTGCTAATTCAGTGTTGAGAACACACTCACGTGTCATGTTAAAATCACGACTATGTTTTAAAACAGCTCCAGCTGCAACTTCCCCTAGGCGTTGACCTTGTAGATTGAAACGTTCGACTAAACCATTCAATGCCGCAGTTAACATATCAATGTTAGTAGCTTTAAAGTAAGCACCGTTTGAACGAGCAAATGGGATACGATTTCCACCAATAATTGCTACACGGCGAACAGTATTTTGACTCATGGTTTTTTCCTGTTGAACAGAAGATTGTGTTGTTGACGATGCTGTTGATGCAGCTTTTTTTGTATTAGGTGCCGTTGCTTTGCTTCGCGAAGTTGCAGCAGACCGCGTACGAGGAGTTTTTGTCGTATTCGTTGCTTTAGAAGCCGGACTCGCAGTTTTACGAGGGCGAGAAGTCGTTTTTGATGGTTTTGACACAGCTTCCTGAGCAGAATTTTCGACTGCTGGATTTTCTTGAGTTGTTTTGCTCATAAGGCATTTCCAAGCATGTAGATGATATTCTTGAGGTATAGCTTAGCATATCAGTTTTTGTCCTGAATTGACTATAATGACATTTGATAAGGCAGTCTGGTCAAGACATCATGCAGTTAACTCAAGTATTATTTACATGAAACAAATGGATCTGAAGTATTATAAATAGCTAACATTTCATTGAAGTTAAAAGACATCTTTAGATTCATTTACTAATTAAATTGCTGAGAGAAAATTCACATGACTGACCAATACCAAGCGTTTTCTAAATCACCAATTGGTAAATTTGTCATTAAAAATTTAGGTTTACCATCACCGATTGAACTTGACCGTTTTGAATCAGCAACACCAGTGATTAAAGGTGCTGTTTTACTTGGCGCTGCTCCGAACAGCATTTTATCTGGAGCTATTGCTCAGGTATTAAGTAATGTTCATGCAAATAGCTATGCAGGGAACAATGCAGAACTACAGCAAGTTGCAGCACAGTCAGGCTTAAATTTAAGTGCTTTTAATGAAGGTGACAAAGAATCAAAATTTAAAGCCGTTGTTTTTGATGCATCTGGCATTGAAAGCTCTGAACAATTGAATGAGTTATATAAATTCTTTAATCCTATTGCGCGCCAAATTCAGGTATCTGGGCGTGTGATAGTGATTGGTTTAACACCAGAGTCTGCAAAAACCGTGAAACAGGCTATAGCACAACGTGCCTTGGAAGGTTTTGTAAAATCAGTTGGTAAAGAATTTAAAAAAGGTATAGCAGCTGATCTGGTCTATGTAGATGCTGGTGCTGAACAGAATCTTGAATCCACGCTACGTTTCTTGTTATCTCCACGTTCGGCTTATGTTTCTGGTCAAGTGATTCGTGTATCTCAGGCTAAAGTTCTTGAAGTTGATTGGACCAAACCACTTGCAGGAAAAACTGCTCTGGTCACTGGGGCAAGTCGTGGTATTGGTGAAGCAATTGCACATGTACTTGCGCGTGATGGGGCACATGTCATCTGTTTAGATGTTCCTCCACAACAAGCGGATTTAGATCGCGTTGCAAGTTCTATTGGTGGTTCAACATTGGCTCTGGATATTACTGCTCCGGATGCAGGCGCTGAAATTAAAGCAGTTGCAGCCAATCATGGCGGTCTGGATATCATCGTACATAATGCAGGGATAACACGTGACAAGACTTTAGCAAATATGAAACCTGAAATGTGGGATCTTGTAATCAATATCAATTTATCTGCTGCTGAACGCATCAATGATTATTTATTAAATAATCAAGGTATAAATGAGAATGGGCGTATTGTTTGTGTATCTTCGATTTCTGGTATTGCAGGAAACTTAGGTCAAACCAACTATGCCGCTTCAAAAGCAGGTGTGATAGGTTTGGTTAAGTTTACAGCCCCTATTTTGGAACAAGGCATTACAATTAATGCTGTAGCACCAGGATTTATTGAAACACAGATGACAGCAGCGATTCCTTTTGCAATTCGTGAAGCAGGGCGTCGTATGAATTCAATGAGTCAAGGTGGTTTACCTGTTGATGTAGCAGAGACTATTGCATTATTTGCTTCAACAGGTTCATCAGGGTTGAATGGTAACGTTGTACGTGTTTGCGGACAAAGCTTATTAGGTGCTTAAAGTTAGTATCTAGTGATGATATTTCATTCTTTTTCTTTAAGGAAAAAGAAACTGGGAGAGGATTTTCCTCATCCCAGCTTTTCTCGATTTAAGCAATATAAAAGGTCAAACAATGAATACTCGCCATTTTAGTCAGCTTCCAAAACCTTATTTGGCCTATCCAAAAGTTATTCAAGGTTTGATTTTTAAAAAACCTAAAACTGAAAAAGTTTTACCTCAGGTTGAATATGTTGTTGATTCATTTCAAGTCGATCCAAAGCATTTAAAAGCTTATAATGAGGTTTGCGGCTTTAAAAATGATGGGCAAATACCTGCCATTTATTTAGCAGTCCTTTCACAAAGCTTGCAAATGCATATGATGACACAAGAAACATTTCCTTTTGCTATCTTGGGTTTGGTACATATCCGTAATCAAATTAAACAGACACGGCAAATCTGGTTGAATGAAGATTTGACCCTATCTTGTACTTTTGGTGAGTTGAAACCGCATGATAAGGGTGTCCAGTTTGATTTTATTACCACAGCTAAAGTGGGTGATGAAGTTGTTATGGAAGGATTGACAACTTATCTTGCTCGTCAAAAAACAGATGGAACAGTTTTAGAGAAAGCGAAAGATGAGTCAAAAGTTGAACTTGATGTTCAAGATATCTGGAATGTAACCGAAAATACTGGTCGTCGTTATGCGGCAGTTTCTGGTGATTTTAACCTGATTCATATTCACGCCTTGACTGCAAAGGCTTTTGGTTTTAAGCAAGCAATTGCTCATGGTATGTGGAGCAAAGCGCGGGCATTAGCGAGCTTGAGTTTACCAGAAGCATATGAAGTGGATGTGCATTTTAAGCTTCCGATGTATTTGCCTTCTATTGTTGAGTTTTTAACAGGTGAGGAAAATCAAGCTATTGATTTTTTAATTAGAAATCAAAAAAATCAAAAACCGCATGTGGCGGGTAGATTAAAATCATTATAGAATACTCAGCCTAAATCGTGATGATTTAGGCTTTTTTAGTCCACTGAAAATAAAAAAGGACTCAGGATGAGTGGTTTAACAGATATTATTTTTGCAAATACAAAAAATTATTCAGGTGAAGTTGATACGCGATTTCATGATCTGGCAGAACAATTTAGCCGTTTACAAGATGGGCGTACTGACTTTGGTGGAGCTGCGCTCGCGGTATATTTTCGTGGGCAAAAAGTAATTGATATTTATACTGGGAAAAAATCAAAAAGTGAACAATGGGATGCCAATACCTTATCGGTTTGTTATTCCACGGGGAAAGGTATTTTAGCGACACTAGCACATATTCTGGTGAGTGAAGGTTTTTTGAATTATGAGAGCAAGATTGCCGAGTTTTGGCCAGAGTTTTCTCAAAATGGTAAATCCCAAATAACGCTACGTCATATCTTGAGTCATCAAAGTGGTCTATATGACATTCGCAATATTACACAAAGTGCAAGTGAAATGGCGGATTGGGAACATATGCTGACGGTTGTGCAACAGGCAACACCGCGTTTTGCAGTTGGACAGGACATAGCATATCAGGCTCTTACATTTGGCTGGCTGGTTGGTGGTGTGTTAGAAAAAGCGACAGGATGTTCATTGACAGAGTTGATGGAAAGATATCTAGTCCAGCCTTTGCAATTGGATGGGGCATATTTTGGTGTTCCAGGCAGTGAACTTGTGCGTGTTGCGAGACCATTACCAAAAGAAAAACAACAGGATGTTACTACACCGAGTTCAACTAAAATCAAGAAAAACAAAAAAAGTAATTTTTCGGATAAGTTAATGCAATTGAGTGGGCAAAATCCACAGGACTTTGTCGATGCAATGGTTCCACATGATATGCGTAACTTTAGTTTTTTTAGTGACGATGGCTTACAAGCAATTATTCCTGCTGCAAATGGGGCATTTACTGCCAGAAGTCTGGCGAAAGTATATGCAATGTTGACAAATGGTGGTGTTTGGGATGATCAGGAGATCATTAAACCAGAAGTCTTTTCACAGTTAAGTAAAATCCAGAGTATTAAACGCGATCGAGTCATGCCGATTCCTATGAAATGGCGTTTGGGTTATCACCGGGTCATTACAATGGGTAAAAGAGCTAAAAAGGGATTTGGCCACATTGGTTATAATGGTTCCGGTGCCTGGTGTGATCCTCAGCGTGAATTAAGCTTTGCTTATACGCATAATTTTAGAATTGGCTCAATTACTGGTGATTATCGGCTTTGGGGGTTAAGTCAGGAAACTTTACGTTGTGCAGATGCTGTTATAAAAGGGCATAAAGGGTGGTTTTAATCAATATTTTCTTTTGATTTTTTAGTGAAACTTAAATATTATCTTGCTGACTTCATAAAAATATTCTAAGAGATCAAAATGAAAAAGAAACTTGCAGTATTCTTGTCAGCTTGTGTAGTTGGAACTGTGTTTGCGAGTACAGTGTTAACTCCAAACACAAACAATAAAAGTGGCGATATTCCAACAGGTTATACAGAGCTAGATTTCAATTTATTCAATGGGAATTGGGTTGAAAACCTAACTTTGCCAAAAACTGCTTCAGATAAAGCTGTTGTTAAAATTACATCTGATGCAGGATACGCTTCGTATCTTGATACTTCGAACACTGATATTCCGTTAGAATCTTTAAAAATAACTAAAGGTTCAAGTTATACCTTTATATTTGACTTGGCTCAAAAAAAATGGAATCTGGATGTACAGGCTGTTGCGCTGACAAATGGTGTTGATCATTATACTGTACCTGGCTCTGAACAATATATCCAAAAAGTTCAGTTAAAAAATGGGCAATGGGCCAAACAGATTTCATTACCTGCACAGGCAAAAGATGGCTCACTTATTCAGGTTGTGTCTAGTGCAAGTAATGAGTCCTCGATTAACACTGATAATTTACTTTTTTCAAGTTCATTTATTCTTAAAAATGGTGATGAGTTTTGGTTTAAATATAACGAAAAACTTGAAAAATGGGTGTCTGAATATGTCAAACCTCATCAGTTAAATGCTCAGCAAGTTGGTAAAAATATTCCATCAGTTAAAGCACCAGTGACTGAAATTCTATTTGCAAATGGTAACTGGGTTGCTGAAATTGTATTGCCAAAAACTGCAAAAGATAGAGACCGCATCGTTTTTAAATCGACCGCAGCCTGGCAAGCTAAAATATCTAATGAAAATACCAGCACCAGTTCAACTTTAAAGCTAAAAAATGGCGATCGTTACGAGTTTTTATATGTGGCTGATATTGCGAAATGGGTTCTTATATCTTCACCACAGTTGACATTACAAGCCAAAGATTTAGCTTCTAGACAGATTCCAAATATGGAACAACCAACGACCAGGATTAAAGTAGCCAATGCAAATTGGCAGCCGAGTTTAAATTTACCACTTGTTGCGCAGGTAGGGGATAAAGTCATATTTAATTCAACTGCGAATTATCAGACCAATATCACTTCAGCAAATGGTATTAATGATACTTTGTCCAAAGAAGAAAGTTTACGCTATAAATATACTGCGACAGGATGGACAAAAGATAGTTCAACGATTGATATTTTACTGGTCAATAGTCCTGAAGTGACTACGAAACTCGACGGTGCTAGTGCTGCGAAGTTACGTATGATTGAGTCTTATGATTTGACTAACTCTTCAGCAGAAGCATCAGATGCACAATTTTATTTAAGAAATGTGAGTTATCTTGAATATAAGATTCCATCTACGACACGTTTACTGGATGTTATTTCAACGGGTCGAGATGATAAAACGGTTCAGAATGAACGTGATCGTGTAAAAGCTGATGCGATTTATTATCAAGGAAATGAGTCTGATCCGGCTGCATGTGGTTGGGCATGGGTAAATAAAACACCTTCTGCATATAATATGATCAGTTCGTCTACTCTACAGGGATGTTCTATAGGAGCGATGCGACATGAGGTTGGACATAATCTGGGTTTAAACCATACAGCAGAAAATTATGTAGGTCAGGGTTTTTCTCATCCACTAGGTAGTACCATTATGAATGGGAATTCACTTGATTTTTATTCGAGTCCAACTTTGTATAGCCCTCAATATGGTATCCGCTTGGGTGAGGCAGGAAAAATTGATGCAGTTAGTATTATCAATAAAAATGCACCTTTAGTTGCCAGGTTTAAATAAAACTTTATCTACTTCTCTGTAAAGCAGTGATTTTCAATCACTGCTTTATTTATATTATTTAATTGTTATACCTAAAAGATTATGAAAAAACTGCTAAGCATTATTCTTGTTGCTATTATTTTGATTGCTGGATTATTCTATTTTTTTAAACCTGAAGCTGATATAGCTTTAAAAATGGATACAGGACACCAAAGTTCAGAGCAGCTTTTAAGTAATCATTCAAATTATCCAAGGAAAAATAATTTAGGTGTATCAGAAGATATTTTAAAAAAAGCTCAAGCTGAAACCCAAATACTTAATGCTGTAACACCAGACCAAATCGATCAACGTACGATTCCTGATTATTTTACAAATATTGAGCAGGGCGTTTTATTTCAATATGATCCGTTGGTCATTGAAACAAAGAATGTGGGCGATCATATCCAATTTAAGCTTTTGAAATATGGCATCAACAGGCAGGCTACGATTACCAATATAGAACAGGTCGATGAGGATATCATGCGATGGACAGGTGTTTTTGATGATCTAGCAGCTGATTTGAATCATTTTAGTATTACCCAGAGTCAAAAAGATAATTACAGTATTATCAAAGTTTTTACGGATAAAGGTAATTATGTTGCAGAGATCAAAAATGGAGTGGGTCTGGCAACATCAATAAATGATGAGCTACATGATGATGAAATACATGATCACGAGCATGATCATCATTAGTTATTTCAAGATAGGATGTTTGTATGATCCAGCATAAATTTAATGGAAATATAAATGTTAAAAACTTATGTCGAATTTAGAAGTAACCTTTTTCCAAAACAACCAAATGAAAGCATAGATTCTGATGGTGAAATTTGGGGGGTAAAATTAGCGGAGTTTTTGTGTCAGCAATTTAATGCAAAAGGGATTGCCTGTTTAGGTTTTTGTGAAGAGGATCGGGGTTACAGGATTTTTTTGACTCTTCATTTCACTCAAAAGTCTGGCTGGGGTGTGGGCATTATGAACATGAAAATGGTTTTTTGATCTTTTTAGAGCCAAAGAATCCGGTCATTAAAAAATGGTTTGCTCCCAATATTGATTTGACTGAACAAATGCAGGTTATTCCCCAGACATTAGAATCAATTATTTATGAAAATATTAATATCTCAGATGTACATTGGTGAACTGAGGAACAATTTATGAAAGGTTCATCTGAAAACTAATTTAACACTTAAAGTGCTTACTATATCGGCATTTTCATTTCACTCATAAAGAAAAAACAAGTATCCTTAGACCTGTAATTAGGAGCATCCATGTATCAGGTACTTGCACGTAAATATCGTCCGCGTAATTTTAATGAATTGGTTGGTCAAAACCACGTTTCTCGTGCATTAACGAGCGCGTTAGATCGTGGACGTTTGCATCATGCGTATTTATTTACAGGAACCCGGGGTGTAGGGAAAACAACGATTGCACGGATTTTGGCGAAATGTCTTAACTGCGAAACTGGTGTTACTTCGACGCCCTGTGAAGTCTGCCCAACTTGTCGTGCAGTAAATGAAGGACGCTTTATTGATCTGATCGAAATTGATGCTGCTTCACGTACCAAAGTTGAAGATACGCGTGAGCTTCTGGATAATGTTCCTTATGCACCAACGCAAGGTCGTTACAAAGTTTATTTAATCGATGAAGTGCATATGCTTTCAACGCATTCTTTTAATGCGTTACTTAAAACACTGGAAGAACCACCAGAGCATGTAAAGTTTTTGTTTGCGACTACTGATCCCCAAAAGTTGCCTATTACGGTAATTTCCCGTTGCTTACAGTTTACTTTAAGACCATTAGCTGTTGATGAAATTACTTCACACTTAACCAATATTCTAAATAAAGAAGAGATTAAGGCAGATCAGGATGCGATCTGGCAGATTGCTGAATCAGCGCAGGGTTCATTGCGTGATGCACTTTCATTAACTGATCAGGCAATTGCTTATGGTCAAGGTGAGATTCATCACCAAGATGTAAAAGAAATGCTTGGGTTGATTGATAGAACAATTATCTATGATCTGATCTTGGCAATTCATCAAAATCAGAAAGCGCGTGTAAGTGAATTATTAATACAATTCCGTCAACAAGCCTTAGATGTATCAATGGTGCTCGATCAATTTATTTCGACATTGCATGAGCTGGCTTTGCTTCAGTATTTACCAGATCTTGGTCTGAAATATAGTGCTGAAATCAATCAAAAAATTACACAACTTTCACAAGTTGTTTCTGCTCAAGACTTACAGCTTTATTATCAGGTTGCCTGTAAAGGACGTGCAGATTTGCAACTCGCTGTTACACAAGAGCAAGGCTTTGAAATGACAGTGTTGCGGTTATTGGCATTTAGACCTTTGCAAGCTAATGAAATGCCAGTTGTAAATGTTCAGGCTATTGCCCAGTCCTCTTTGCCACATGCAAACCAACAATCTGTTCAGCAAGAGCATAATGAAAGTGTTGTACATACACCACTTGGCAGTCATACAGATTTACTTCAAAAAACAGAGGATGTAACGCAACCTGAAAATATAGAGCGGTCTGAGGAATCCGTTGCGCCACTAGATTTTGCACGAGAAACCAGTCTGGATCATATCAATACAGGTGAACCAGTTACTGAAGCGATACACGGAAAAACAAGTGATGATTCACAATCAGCAGACGAGGTTGAACCTGCTTTTGATTCGGTTGTATCCATCCAGAAAAATGAATCAGATATTCAGCTGCAGGGTAACCAAGAACCGGGTTTAACCACTTTTGGTGATGATTCGGCTCAGCCGTTTATTCAACCTGAACCTGTTCAGTCATCACAAGATCAGGATGAAGTTTTCTTTTTAAATCCTGAAAAAGAAACTGAAGAAGAAACATATGTCGAAGACAAACCTGTTGAAGTAATGCCAGAGAATGTAGCCCCGCCAGTAGCTGCAACAATTTCACAGAATACATCTAAACAAACACCTCAAGAAATTTTACAGCTTCCTCAGCAAACGCTTGAAGGTGAATGGAACGTAGATAAGTGGGAGTTTTGGTTCAGAAATAGTGAGCTTTCACCAGCAGTACAGGAATTGGCTCAATACGGTATTATGTCAGGTTATATAGATGGAGAATCTTTTTTCCATATTCCACAAAAATATGAAAAGTTACTCACACAGCTACAGTACGCTCTGGAAGAAGCCCTGAAACAACAATGGTCGAATACCAGGTTTTATGTGCAATATGAAGATGTAAGTGAAACAACGCCGTATCATATGCAAAATGATCGTAAAGCCAGAGCATATCAGCGTGCGTCTGAAATGTTACATGATGAGCCTGTTGTTAAAAGTTTAATGGATGTATTTGATGGGGAAATTCAGAATATTCAGCTGAAATAATTTTTCATTTACTATCAAAATCATATAAAAATGGGTCTTTTGCCCTATCTTTATATGATCATTTCTTTGCAATATAACTGTCACTTTTATGTCATCCAGACTCTCTATGTTATGTAAACATTTAGGTCAGGGTTTGACATCTTATGTTTAAAACATATCGAAGATTAATAATATTTCTTTTTTCTTTTCCTTTATTTCTTGCTTTAAGCGCTTGTAATGATTCTAAAGATGATCAAACGGTGAGTCAGCCTGATACATCTAAAAAACCAGTTATGCGCTGTGCACCATAAACATCAATAAGGAATAAAAATGATTAGTCGTCGTAAATTTTTAACAAATACTCTAAAAACAGGTTTTGGTACAGCTGCACTGGCTTCTTTTCCTGCAAGTATTCAAAAAGCCTTGGCAATACCTGCCAATAATAAAACAGGTACGATACAGGACGTAGAGCATGTCATTATTTTAATGCAAGAAAATCGTTCTTTTGACCACTATTTTGGGACATTAAAAGGAGTGCGTGGTTTTGGTGATCGTTTTACGATTCCACAAATGAATGGACGAACAGTTTGGCAACAACTCAGGAGCAATGGTGCGATTTTGACACCATTTCATCTCGATGGTAGTAAGAATAATGCTCAACGTGTTAATGGTACACATCATACGTGGTCAGATAGCCAGAAAGCCTGGGGTAATGGAAGTATTTCGGAATGGCCAAAACATAAAACCGATTACTCAATGGGATATTTTAAAGAACAGGAAATTCCATATCAGTTTGCTTTAGCAAATGCATTTACCATTTGCGATGCATACCATTGTTCGATGCATACAGGAACAGATGCTAACCGCTCATTTCATTTAACAGGTACAAATGGGGCAGTGCCGACGAATACAGCCTTTGTAAATAATGAATGGGACTGGATAGATGGAAATCCTGCCAATATCAACGTTGGTTATACATGGAAAACCTATGCTGAACGATTAGAAGAAGCTGGTATAGACTGGATCTGTTACCAAAATATGCCTGATGAATGGGGCGATAATATGCTGGGAGCATTTCGAACATTTAAAAAAGCCAATATAGATTCCGGTTATCCTGTCTCAAGCGGTGGCGAAAAGCCAAACAGTCCCTATAATCCTGCTGCGCAACCTTTACCTTATAAAGCATATAACCGTGAGACAGATAATGCACATAATCCTTTGTACAAAGGGATTGCGAATACCTTGCCAGGGAATAATCCTGAAGAATACCTTGATTCGTTTAGACGGGATGTCAAAGAAGGAAAATTGCCACAGGTGGCATGGATCAATGCACCATCTGTTTATTGCGAGCACCCAGGTCCTTCTAGCCCTGTTCAGGGAGCATGGTTTATTCAGGAAGTCTTAGATGCACTGACAGCAGTACCTGAAGTCTGGAGTAAAACTGTTTTATTGATCAATTTTGATGAAAATGACGGTTATTTTGATCATGTCCCTTCACCCTCGGCACCGAGTTTGCTTGCAGATAAAAAAACGTATGCAGGGAAGTCCACTCTAACTAAGGAAGATATGCAATATGAATATTTTGTTCATGATGCACCGTTAGGTAGTAAATCGCAGCCTGCTAAAGACTTTGGTGTATATGGGCCAGGTCCCCGTGTGCCGTTATTTGTGATTTCTCCTTGGAGTCGAGGTGGTTGGGTTAATTCACAGGTTTTTGATCATACTTCGGTTTTGATGTTTTTAGAGAAACGATTTGGTGTAAAAGAAACAAATATCAGTCCGTATCGACGTGCTGTATGTGGTGATCTGACCTCAGCATTTAATTTTAAAACACCGAACGAAGACATTTTACCAGAACTCAATGGTAAACAAAGTCGTGATCAAGCTGATCAACTCAGATCAACCCAGGAAAAATTACCTGCAGTACCAATTCCAACTGAAATCAAATCTCCAATTCAGGCAACAGGAATACGACTTTCGCGTGCCTTGCCTTATGAGTTACATACCAGTGCACGTTGCCTTGAAGATGGGAAAGTCAAATTGATTTTCTCAAATACTGGAGCCCAAGCTGCAGTTTTTCATGTATATGACAAACTTAATCTGTCTCGTGAGCCAAAAAGATATGTGGTTGAAGCAGGTAAAAGTCTGGATGATCTCTGGAACGCCAAAGAAGATAACTTAGGTTTGTATGATCTGTGGGTTTTAGGACCAAATGGTTTTCACCGGCATTTTAAGGGTGATGTGTTACATCTAAAAGATTTGCAAATCAATCCTGAAATTCGTGTCTGTTATGATATTGCCAATGGCGATGTTTATGTGGATTTAATTAATACGGGAATTAAAGATGTAGAGTTTAGTATTTCACCACTGGCATACCGAGCTGATGCCCCACTTAAAATTTCAGTAAAAGCTGGACAAACTATAACCCAACATTGGAAATTGCAAGAATCACGGCAATGGTACGATTTTGCTGTAACGAGTGGTAATGATCTTAAGTTTTATCGGAGATTCGCTGGACGTGTAGAAACAGGGCAGGATTCTGTTAGCGATCCAGCTATGGTCTAGGTTCAAAGCCAAGAATTTATAAACTGGCATTAGGGCTTTCATATGTTTTTAAGGCATCCCGCATTTCGTCTGGAATCGGGGTGCTTTTTCTGGTTATGCGATCAACAAAAACATGTACAAAATGTCCTTGAGCAGAAGCAGACTCAGTATTGTGTTTGAAAATAGCCAGACTATAGGTCAAAGATGAGTTGCCGATTTTATCGATAGAAACACCAACTTCAATAATTTCAGGATAAGATAACTCTTGAAAAAAGCTACAGGCAGAGTCAACTACCAGTCCAATGATTGTTGAGTGATGAATATCAAATCCTGTTTTTTCAATCAGTAATGCATTTGCAGCAGTGTCAAAATAACTATAATAAGTCACATTATTAACATGCCCGTAAATATCATTATCCGACCAGCGAGTTTGAATTGGAAAAAAATAATTAAAATCTTGACGGGTTTTTATTTGAGGTTTCATATTATTGCTTAAAAATAATTATGGAAATTAAGTTTTAAAATATAGTATTTGGAACATAAAATCAATTGAATATTTAAATAAGTCAGATCATAAAAAAGACCATTAAAAACTTAATGGTCTCAGATTTTCTCTAACTTTTTAGATTAGAAACGATAACCGATACCTAAATAAGTGACGATCGGGTTAATCTCGATATCACTTTGACCAGAGAGAATAGTTGTTTTTCCTGCGCCTGGAATTGTGCCAGTAACATTGAGTTTTGCTTTAGTTGAGAGGTGTGCATAAGAAACTGAAGCTGTAGCAAACCAGTCTTTAGTGATGTTGTAATCAACACCTATTGTTGCAACTGGAGCGACAGCATCATCAACTTTAACCTTTCCTAACGTTGGTTTTACATCTAGTTGTCCACCAAGTTGAGGGTATAATGCATTAACCGCACCATTGATGGTCTTAGAGAGTTCACCATTAATTCTTGGATCGGTTTTAACATCCGAGAAGTGTGCATACATTATACCAGCACCAACGTAAGGGCGGATTTTATTATTGATTGAACCAAAATGATAACGACCAGTAAAAGTCGGTGTATAAGCATCTGTGGTTGCTGCTTTGGAGTATTTATCTAAGCCAACAACTGGTTTACCAGCTAGAGTAATATTATTTTTACCTGAAAGTTCCATTTCAGGTGGTGCACCAAGAACTAGTTCCAAAGAAACATTATCATTAACGAAATAATCAAGCATTAAACCGCCAGTATCTGCATCTTCAACTTCAAATCCAGCACTTGGAGATGCTGCAGTTACATTTGCCATAGATTGCAATGCAGGTGAGCTACCAGTTTTACCATATACTCCTTGTGCACTACTCTGAGGCATGATGTGTAACCAACCAGCAGATATACCAAAAGTTTTACCATCTGATGTAGCCGCATGAGAGAAGCTGGCAACTGCTAGTAACGTAGCAGGGACAATAATTCGTGCAACCTTTTTCATAATAATTATCCTAAATTAATAAGTAGAAAATCCTTGGATTGCGCGAATATTAGAGTAATTAGTTTAATTTTAAAACCTCGAATATTTAATTTAAATGAACGCAATCGTTCAGAAAAAAGGTTAATTTTGATAAATATATTTATTTACAGTGGGTTAATAATAATGGGCAGCTATCAAAAATTACAAAAAATAATTTTCAATAGCTTGTTTCTTGAACGCCATTATTTTTGAGCTAATCTATTGATAAGGTTAAGAATAGATCGATTTATAAATATTTAAGGCATCATCAGTATGCATTTCACGAGGATTATTTTGTAATAATCTGGTTTGAAGCATGGCATCTTGAGCAAGGACTTCAAGTTTGTTCTCGGGAACATTTAATTCTTGCAGTTTCAGAATCAGACCACTTTGGTCAAGATGTCGTTGCATGTGATCAATAAATAAATCACATAAACCATCAATGCTACCTTTGCTGAATGGATCTAACCATTGCATCAATTCAGCATATAAATGTTTTGCATTTGGTGCATTAAACTTCATAACCTCAACTAAAACCAGTGCATTTGTATGACCATGTGATAAATGGAAATGTCCGCCTAAAGGATAGGCGAGAGCATGAACAGCTCCGACTGGAGCGTTTGCAAATGCCTGACCAGCAAGCATTGAGCCGACCAGCATATTTTGTCGGGCGTTCAAATCCGAACCATCATCCAGAACCAGTTTTAGGTTCTTGTTGAGTAATTTGAGTGCTTGCTTGGCAAGCATATCGGCATAGAAGTTTTTTTTATTTTTTGATGTATAGGCTTCGATGGCATGTACCATGGCATCAATGCCCGTTGCAGCAGTGATATGCGCTGGCAAGCTTTGAGTAAATGTCGCATCCAGAATTGCTATATCAGCGTATAGTACAGGTGACACGATTCCTGTTTTTGTGGTTTCACCTGTGGTAACAATCGAAATCGGGGTAACTTCTGATCCTGTTCCAGCCGTAGTCGGAATGAGAATTAAAGGAAGACGGGGTGCTTTAGCATTATTCACACCATAAATATCCTGAAGACTTTGTTGCTGTTCGGGATCAGCTAAGATAGCAATCACTTTGGCAACATCCATAGAACTGCCACCACCAAAACCGATTATCACATCAACTTTTTCATCCTTTGCAAATTTGATGGCGTCTAATACAATATTTTCTGCAGGATCAGCTTGTACATCAGAGTAAATCACGTAAGGTAGCTTGAGCGTGTCAAGGATTTCGAGAATTGGTAAATGAAGATTATTTTTCAGCATACCAGCATCAGTCACAATGAGTGTTTTAGTATAAGCCCCATCTCTTAAAATGTGATTTAATTCCTGTATAGAGCCAAGACCAGAAATAATATTGGAGACGGTTTGGAATTGAAATTGACTCATATGGTTTATCCTTGATCTTTCATCATAAATTAAACATTATTGTTTTACTGTTCTATAGGATTCAGTGTTTAAATAACTTAACATAAGAGACCATAAAAGAAATCTGTTTTTGAGGTACTTATGTCATCCCAAACGCCATACAAGGTGTTATGTGTCTGCTTAGGTAATATTTGCCGTTCACCCACGGCTGAAGTGATTTTGCAGCATTTTTGTGATGAGCATCAACTCAATGTCACAGTAGATTCGGCAGGTACAAGTAATTATCACCCGAATGCGGCACCAGATGCCCGTAGTCAAAAGCATGCTAGGCAACGAGGTTATGATTTATCCATGTTGCGTGCACGTCAAATAAAACTTCAAGATTTTATTGAGTTTGACCTTATTTTAGCGATGGATCATGAAAATTTAAGTGATATTCATGCCTTGCATCATGTGGCATTGAAAACCTATGGTGATATACAGGTAAAAGCTCAGGTTTATCTAATGAGTGAACATGATCAGGATTATCCAAAACAGGCATTGCCTGATCCGTATTATGGCGGGAACTCTGGATTTGAACGTGTCCTTGACCAGTGTGAATCCAGCAGTCTTGCATGGGCATTACAATTAAAACAGCAACTTGGACGTAGATAAGGTTACTTTAATGGAAATTTTAAATCAGGTTCAACTCCAACCATTTAACACGCTAAATCTAAATTCAATTGCCTCTTACTACAAAAAAATAAAATCTGATCAGGATATTGTTGATGCGATTAGCTTTGCTGAAAAACATCATCTGAATGTGTTGGTTCTCTCTGGTGGCAGTAATGTTTTGTTACCTGAATCTATAGAAGCTCTGGTTATGCATATGGATATCCAAGGCATACAACAAACTGCTGAAGATGAGACAACGATAACACTTAAAGTTGGAGCTGGTCAGAAATGGCATGATTTTGTGTTATATACGACAGAAAATCATATGTATGGTCTGCAAAATCTGGCTTTAATTCCTGGGTTTGTAGGTGCATCACCCGTGCAGAATATCGGTGCTTATGGTGTAGAGGCGGGTGACTTTATCGAATCAGTGCAGGTATATGATCGCATTGATCGGCAGTTTAAATCTATTTTGGCGAAGGATTGCCGGTTTTCGTATCGACACAGTATATTTAAAGAACAGCCAGACCGTTATGTCATAAGCCATGTTACTTTCAGATTATTAAAAAATGCAGATTTAAAAATCCATTATGGTGATTTAAAAGCGGCAGTAGGCAATGACCTGACTGCTGAAAACTTGCAGAAACAGGTAATAATGATCCGTCAAAGCAAGCTACCTGATCCCAAAGAATATGCCAATGTTGGTAGTTTTTTTAAAAATCCTGTAATTTCTGAATCTGAGTTTGAAAGTCTGAGAAAATTACATGAAAATATGCCGCATTATCCTCAGGCGAATGGTCAGGTTAAAATTGCCGCAGGTTGGTTGATTGAGCAATCAGGCTGGAAAGGGAAAAAACTGGGTTCAGTAGGCATGTTTCATAAACAGGCATTGGTTTTAGTAAATTACGGTCAGGCTGCATTAACAGATGTAAAAGCTACATATCGTGCAGTACAAGCTGATGTCTTTAAGAAATTTAACGTGAATTTAGAGCCAGAACCAGTATTATTTAATACAGTTGGACAAATTCAATCACATACGAGATAACGATTTATGAAACAGCACTGGATGGTTCGTTTAGTTCGGATGGTTGCCATACTATTCGTACTTTTCGGCTGTTTCATTGTTTTTCTGTATACACCTTTTTATTCAAATTTGATTGTCAAAACATTAAATACTTTTGTTCCTGTTAAAGTGGATAAAGTGGCTGCTAAAAGTCAGGAAAAAGCAGCACTTACAGAAGTTGAAAACTATGAACCTGGTTCTGATCTATGGATTGCACGTCAGGCATATCTGAATGTTATGGAAGAGGCAATAAAAACAGAAAATTCACAAGACCTCACATTATTGCATGCACGTTATCGAGATTTGCAAAAGAAAATTCTTGAAGAACAAAAAGAGGATGACAAGGATGAGAAAAAGCCTTCCGTACCGTTATTATCTCCAGAAAATCCGGATGATCAGCAAGAAATTTCAGCACCAGATTCAGCAATAACTGTTCGGGAACTGCTTGAATTAAATAGTGATGATAACAAGGAGCAAATGAAGCAATATATTCATTATTTAAAAACCCATAAAATTGAAAAAGAGAAAGAAGAGCCTATAGATAACCAGATTTATCAGGATATTGCATATATTCATGATCAAAATACAGAAAAAACTAAAGATGCAGATCAACCTTATGCCATAGTGGTTTTAGGTGGAGGTTTAACCTTAGATAAAAACCAGAAAGATATCATTGTAAATAAATATACAAATCTTAGGCTTGAAAAAACTTTACAAGTTGAAAGTAAAACACATTTACCTATTGTATTGAGTGGGGTAGAGTCACCTTATATGCAGGCTTGGCTGGCAAAACGTGGTGTAGATGCTAAATTACTAGAAAATAGAAGTATGAATACTTGTGAAAATACAAGATTCAGCTCTCTTTTATTACAAAAACAGGGTGGAGCTCCGACAGTGTTATTGATTACTGATCGCTATCATATGCCAAGAACACGAAGACTGTTTGCTCTTAATGGAATTGAAACGATTCCTGTTGAAGCCCCAATGCCAACACAATTGACAGCATGGCAGCCGAGTGAAAAAAATTATGATCATAGCCGCCGTGCAAATTATGAATTACTTGCAACGATTCGAGACGTACTTTTTGGGTCTAGCGGTTGTCGAGAGGTACCCTAATGCCAGATATTCCATTTTTAAACCCGACAATACTAAAACAACTAGATTTACCTATACCAAATCGAGATGAGACACCAAATTTACTTGAACCTTTAAATTTAAATAGACCTTTTGTTGCCTCAAAAGAAATACAGGCATATCAGCGTTTATACGGTCTAGATCAATTAGATGCAGAACATTGGCAAGGCTACATAGAAATGCCATTGTTTAAATTGCATACTCAGATTTTTAAACCTAAAACCCAACATATACAAGGTACTGTATTTTTATTGCATGGTTATTTAGAACATAGTGGAATTTACCAGCCTATTATTCGTGAAATTTTGGATCAGGGATTTAGTGTTATTACTTATGATCTACCCGGGCATGGTCTAAGTAACGGTTCACCTGCAAATATCCAGAATTTTGACCATTACCAGCAAGTTTTACATGCAGTATATCACTATGTAAAAAATGCAGATCAGTTGCCTAAGCCTTGGTTAGGTATTGGACAAAGTACAGGTGGAGCAATCTGGATGCACCATTTGCTCGAATATGCAGAGCAGCGTAAAAATCCGATTGTGGAAAGAGTATTGTTATTATCACCACTTATCCGTCCTGCCAAGTCTGCATGGTGGCATAACTCTATAGGGCTCGGCATTATTCGCAGAATAAAACGAGAAGTGCCAAGACATTTTAGAAGAAATAATCATAACCCTGAGTTTTTGCGTTTTGTCCGATTAAAAGACCCGTTACAACCTAGAATGATGGGAATGGACTGGATTTTGGCAATGTCCAAATGGATGCAGGAAATGGAGGATCGACCAGCTTGCCGGATTCCTGTGTGGTTAGCACAGGGTGCTCAGGATCAAACTGTGGATTGGCGTTATAATATTGAATTTATACGTAAAAAATTCAGGCTGCAAACCTTGCTCATGCTGGAAGAAGGTTCTCATCAACTTATCAATGAAAGAGCTGATATTCGTGCTGCTTTAACAGGGTTGATTCCTGCTTTTCTACATGCCCAATCTGCAGGGGATTATTATTAGAGCTGGATGATAGTTTTGGTCAAATATGATTTAAACACTTTTTGAAAAGGTATTAAGCTAGAGTTAGCCTAATACCTATCTGATATTTAAAATTTTTCTGCTGTTGCCAGATTCCACATACGATAATAAAAGTTTTCATCATCTTTTTCTAAGCAATTCAATAATTCATTTTTCTTTAAGAAAAAGTGTAATTGAGCATAGTTTTTTATCTCGCGGTCATTTATACGTTGAGCTAAATGATGTGGTTTAATTTCCGCAGGATGAGATAACCCAGCAGATGCGATTAGTTCAGATAAGGCTTTAAGAGTATTTTTCTGAAAGTTAAAAACCCGATCAGCTTTGCTAGGAACATCAATGGCTTTTTGTCGCTGAGGATCTTGTGTGGCGACCCCTACAGGGCATTGATTGGTATGGCAACTTTGGGCTTGGATACAGCCGACAGCAAACATAAAACCACGAGCACAGTTAATCCAGTCAGCACCTATTGCCATTGTACTTGCAATATCAAACGCAGTAATAATTTTACCGCTAGCACCTATTTTAATTTGATCTCTTAAACCTGCACCAACCAGAGTATTATGTACAAAAAGCAGACCTTCTCGCAGTGGTGTTCCCATATGATTCATGAGTTCTACTGGAGCTGCACCAGTTCCACCTTCGGAGCCATCAACAACGATAAAATCAGGAATGATTTTTGTTTCCAGCATGGCTTTAACAATACCCATAAATTGCCATGGTTGTCCCAGGCAAAGTTTAAAACCAACAGGTTTTCCATTGGAAAGTTCACGTAATTGTTTAATGAACTGCATCAGCTCGATTGGTGTTGAAAATGCAGAGTGTTTTGCCGGTGAAATACAATCCTCATCTTTACTTACACCACGAATTTGAGCAATTTCATCTGTAATCTTGTCTTTAGGCAATATACCACCGTGTCCAGGTTTGGCGCCTTGTGAAAGTTTAATTTCGATCATTTTAATTTGAGGAAGTGCTGCCTGTTTTTTAAATTTTTCAGGATCAAATTGCCCGTCTAAAGTTCGACAGCCAAAATAGCCACTGGCAATTTCCCAAACAATGTCTCCACCATTTTCCAGATGATAGGGGCTTAGACTACCTTCACCAGTATCATGGTAAAAATTACCCATTGCAGCACCTTTATTGAGTGCGCGAATTGCATTAGCACTCAGACTCCCAAAACTCATCGCTGAAATATTCATAATTGCGGCGCTATAAGGTTGGCTACATTGCTCATTACCGATTCGAATCCGAAATGATATTGGATCAGCAGGCTTGCATGGAGACATAGAATGTGTCAGAAAACGGTAATCTTCTTGGTAAACATTGATGATTGAACCAAAAGGTTTGTCTGCATTTTCATTTTTTGCACGCTGATAAACCAGACTGCGTTGAGCGCGTGAAAATGGTAGCGCATCTTCATCTGCTTCAATAAAATACTGGCGAATTTCAGGACGGATTTCTTCAAAAATAAAACGGAAATGTCCAATTATAGGGTAATTTCGCAAAATGGAATGATGGCTTTGGATGACATCATAAAAACCAACCAAAGACAGTATAGTGCTCAACAGCCAGATTACATTTAAAAAGGTATCTGAAAAGAAATAATAAATAATATGGGTTTCATGAAAGAAGATTATCCAAGTCAGGTAAATTGCAATAAAAATACATAAAAACCAAACTGAATGACGGGAGAAAAAGGTATTCAAGAGTTTGTGACGTATTGATTGAGCAGGACTTGCCATTGTTAATATTATTCCATTGAATTCAAGCCATAACAGTGCCAATTTTAGAGTCAAATCTCAAGTGATGATTTGTTAGATATGAGAAATGTTCTGAATTATTATTTAAAAATGATCATTATAATACTTGATATTTATAATAAAAATATAGGGATTGAACAAGCCTGGAATTTAGACTTGTTCAATATCGTTTCTAAGCTTCTTCAGGTGGTAACAACATTAAAATAGATTCATTGAGAAGTTGAACAACATCTTCCAAAATATCGTCATGATGGAAAGACTGATCAAAAGCAAGTGTCTTACCATCAGCGATATCTTGAAGTTTGGCTACAAAGTCTTCAGAAATACAGAGTTCTTCGCCGTTTGCCCAAAACAGAATTTCACTATCTTGTTCTGTATAGAGCAAACGTGAGGCTGGTTCTAGTAAGATCTCATAGCCATCATTTAATATTTCAATTAAATCTTGAGCTTCTAGCTCATCAGGTTCAGGGATATTATCTGGATATTTAGGTTCTGACATTAGACACATGATTGCATCATCAAGTTCATTCGAACTTTGTAATTGATTCAGAATTGCTGTTTTTAGATAGCTAAGTTCAGCTTGCGTAACCTCACCGATCTGAGAGGTTTTATCCCTGATAATATCAACCAAAGGATTCTTTAAAAGGACATTGTCTGCAAATTTATCACTCACGCGATCCATCATGGTTGCTACATTTGGCATGCGAAAACCAAATGAGAAAGTCAGGCAATCATCTTCTGCGACACCGTAGTGTGATAAGCCAGGCGGAACATATAACAAATCACCAGGATTCATTACTTCATCAAAATGAACATCCATTTCTGGTAAAAGTTTCAATGGCTGGTTAGGTACAAAAGCAGTATCAGCATCACACATTTGTCCTAGTTGCCAACGACGGTGTCCATAACCTTGTACTAGAAAAACATCATAAAAATCAAAATGTTTTCCAACAGAACCACCTTTGGGAGCATATGAAACCATGATGTCATCACGACGCCATTGAGGAATAAATGGAAATTTTTTCCAGAGTTCAGCCAAATCGAAGGAATAATGATCTACTGCCTGTACCAGTAAAGTCCAGAGTTTAGGCATTTTTTGGAAATCACCTTTAATGAGCGGAGATGATTTTACTGACCATTGATTTGGATCTTTATCTTTTTGTTTAATCAAACGCGCACTAACATTTTCTTCTAATGCCAGTTCTTTTACATCATCAGGTTCTAAAATATTGATAATTTCTGGTAGGGCATTACGAACCAAAAGAGGTTTCTTTTGCCAGTATTCTAAGAGGAATTGTTCTGCAGTGATTCCACCCAGAACATCAAGATTTTGTGACATAAAAATAGCCTAAGTAAATATATAAATTGCTTTAATCTATCATTTTGGATATGCCCCAAATCATATCTCAGGTAAATGATAAATAAACTATTTAGAAAATTAAGGAAGGAGAAGTTTAAGTTGACGTAATATATTACATAACTGGATCATTGGCATCCCCATAAGTGTGGTTTGATCCTGACCAACCATTTGTTCAAATAAACTGATTCCCAAACTTTCACATTTAAAACTGCCAGCACATTGTAGTGGCTGGTCTATTTCAATATAACGTTGAATTTCATCTATAGAAAGATTTCTAAACTTTACATGATAATGTTCAACTAGAGTCTGTTCAAAACCTGTTGAATATTGCTGCACACTCAAAGCCGTACTGAAATATACATTTTTTCCCGAGTTAGCTTGAAGCTGCTGGACTGCTTTTTCGGGAGTTAATGGTTTACCGATAAATTCTTGTGGTGATCCTTCTCGCCAGGCAACCTGATCTGATCCAATAACAATTGCATTTGGATGCTGTTTGGCAATGAATCTAGCTTTTTCAAAAGCCAAGCGTTTTGCTAAATCATCCGCATGCTGTTCTCCGAGAGGAGACTCATCAATATCTGGGGAGATACAGCGATAATTTAGCTTCAAGCGATTCATCAATTCTTTACGCGTCTGACTACTCGAAGCTAGAATAATTTCAGGATTTGACATTAAACTGCATATTCCATAATCACATCAATCGGAACATAAGAAAGCATTGCCTGATGACAAGCTTGAGCCTTAAGCGGTGGAGCGACACCAGCTTCGTAAGCTTCTACCCAACGTGTCACACAAATACACCAGAAGTCACCTGGTTTTAAACCTGGAAACCCAACTTCAGGCAAAGGTGTAATCAGATCATTTCCCGTTTTTTGAGAAAAATTTAAAAATTCAGATGTCATTTGTGCACAAGCCGTATGTTGTCCTAAATCTGTAGTTGCAGTATGACAAAAGCCGTTACGGAAATATCCAGTAATCGGATCAAAGCAGCAACTGGACAAAGGCTCACCCAGTACATTTAAGCGGTTGATATTGGGATCAGGATGTATGCTCATAAGTGATTAAATTTCCAAAGTCGATATATATGATAATCAAATCTCAATATTTCTACAGCTTTTCTACAAAAGTAGCTAACCTTTTTTAGCATAATCATTTAGAATCTACGCGAAATTTTATATCTATAAAGAGAGCAAGACATGAATTTTCAGCGTATGACTGACCTAGATTTATCAGGTAAGCGTGTCCTTATTCGTGAAGATTTAAACGTTCCTGTTAAAAATGGTGAGATTACCAGCGATGCACGTTTACGTGCAGCATTACCGACAATTAAAGCAGCCCTGGAAAAAGGTGCAGCGGTAATGGTTTATTCTCATTTAGGTCGTCCAGTTGAAGGTGAACCGAAAGCAGAACAATCATTAGCTCCTGTTGCAGCTTATTTAACTCAAGCTTTGGGTCAAGAAGTTAAACTTTTGACTGATTATTTGGATGGTGTGGATGTTGAACCTGGTCAAGTTGTTTTACTTGAAAACTGCCGATTTAACGTGGGTGAAAAGAAAAATAATCCTGAACTTGCACAAAAGTATGCAGCACTTTGTGACGTTTTTGTGATGGATGCATTTGGTACTGCACATCGTGCTGAAGCATCAACTGAAGGTGTTGCACGTCTGGCAAAAATTGCAGCCGCAGGTCCACTTCTTGCAGCAGAGCTGGATGCTTTGGGGCGTGCGCTAAAAACTCCTGAAAAACCAATGGTAGCAATTGTTGCTGGTTCTAAAGTTTCAACCAAATTAGATGTCTTGAATTCACTTTCTGATATTTGTGACCAATTGATTGTTGGCGGTGGTATTGCGAACACTTTCCTCGCAGCAGCGGGGTATAATGTTGGTAAATCGCTCTATGAAGCCGATTTAGTTGATACGGCAAAAGCTATTGCAGAAAAAGTGTCAGTTCCATTACCAACAGATGTTGTTGTCGCTGATGCATCTGAAATTAATTTTGATGACTTCTTGGGATCATTGGCTAAGGCAACAGCTGTAACTAAAAATGTTGCAGATGTTGCAGACAATGACATGATTTTAGATGTTGGTCCAGAAACAGCTAAAGCATTTGCAGAAATTTTAAAAACGTCTAAAACCATTCTTTGGAATGGTCCTGTAGGTGTATTTGAAGTTGACCAATTTGGTGAGGGTACAAAAACACTTTCACTTGCAATTGCTGAATCTCAAGGTTTTTCTATCGCTGGTGGAGGTGATACCTTGGCAGCGATTGATAAATATAATGTTGCAGATAAAATCGGTTATATTTCTACAGGCGGTGGTGCATTCCTTGAGTTTGTAGAGGGTAAAACTTTACCCGCTGTTGCTGTATTACTTGAGAGGGCATAATTTATTGTTTAAATTATGACGAAATAAAGAAAAGGCTGACCTCTATGTCAGCCTTTTTCATGATTAAGTCATCAAAATGTAATATATCTGCAATAAAATTATGACTATTAAATCACCGATTTTGGGAAATGTGATGAATTTAAAACTTACACTTGCAGCAGCGCTTGTAGCCTCATTAACTTTATCAGCTTGTTCAAAACAAGAAAAAGCGCCAGCATCAGAACAGACTTCAGCTTCAGAAGCACCTGCTAATGATTCTAATCAAGTGACTCCGGAACAACAAAAAGCAATTGATGCTCTGGATAAACCAGTTTTGGATGAAAAGAATAAAGATGTTCCAACAGAGATATCTGAAAAACCAGCTGATGCCGCTACTCCTGCTAACGATGCAGATGAAGTAGTAGCCAAATAATCAGACTAAATGTTGATATTTGTTAAAAGTCCCTGCCAAAGCAGGGATTTTTTTTGAAATTGTCGTAATTGTTGCTGAATTGAAATAAATCACAGGTTAGAATATGGCGCATTACCTGGGAGGATATTATGGCACTTATCTCATTGCGCCAGCTCTTGGATCACGCCGGCGAACATAGCTATGGCGTACCAGCGTTTAACGTAAACAATTTAGAACAAATGCGCGCAATCATGTTAGCCGCAGATGAAACCAATTCACCTGTTATCGTGCAAGCATCCGCAGGTGCTCGTAAATATGCAGGTGCTCCTTTTTTACGTCATCTTATTTTAGCTGCTGTTGAAGAATGGCCACATATTCCTGTTGTGATGCACCAAGACCATGGTACAAGCCCAGATGTATGCCAACGTTCTATTCAATTGGGCTTTAGCTCTGTGATGATGGATGGATCATTAGGTAGTGATGGCAAAACACCAACATCTTATGAATATAATGTTGATGTCACCCGTCGTACTGTTCAAATGGCACATGCATGTGGTGTGTCTGTTGAAGGTGAAATCGGTTGCCTAGGTAGCCTTGAAACTGGTATGGCTGGTGAAGAAGATGGTGTTGGCGCAGAAGGCGTACTTGATCATTCACAGCTTTTAACTTCGGTTGAAGAAGCACGCCAATTCGTAGCTGATACCAACGTAGATGCCTTAGCAATTGCGGTTGGTACTTCTCATGGTGCGTACAAATTTACTCGTCCACCTACAGGAGATATTTTGGCAATCGACCGCATTAAAGAAATTCATGCGGCATTACCAAATACTCACCTTGTTATGCATGGTTCAAGTTCTGTTCCTCAAGAGTGGTTGGCAGTCATCAATGAGTTTGGTGGTGACATCAAAGAAACTTACGGTGTACCTGTCGAACAGTTAGTTGAAGCGATCAAACATGGTGTACGTAAGATTAATATTGATACTGACTTACGTTTAGCATCAACAGGCTCAATTCGCCGCTTCCTGGCAGAAAAACCAAGCGAATTTGATCCACGTAAATATTTTGCTGTATCTATTGAAGCAATGAAACAAATCTGTGTAGATCGTTATACAGCATTTGGTACGGCTGGTAATGCAGATAAAATTCGCCCGATTTCTTTAGAAAAAATGGTTGACCGTTATAAATAATTTTAGGATTGTTTATACTCAAAAGCCCACATCTTGTGGGCTTTTTCTTATCATTCTTTGTATAAAAATAGAGTAAGAGATGGAACTGATATTTGCTTCCGCATTTTGTAGCGTGGTTGTTTCAATCCTTTTAAAAACTTGTAAATCAAAAGGTTTTGATATATTGCAAATGATTGCATGGAATTATGCTGTTGCTAGTATTTTATGCTTTTGGTGGTTTAAACCTGATTTAGCTCATATTTCTATTGCTCATACACCTTGGTGGTTGGTTATTGTACTGGGGGTGATTTTACCAGCTATTTTTTTATGTTTGAGCAAATCACTTCAAACTGCAGGGATATTGAAAACTGAAATTGCCCAGCGCTTATCTGTCGTGTTATCCCTGTTAGCTGCATATTTTTTATTTAAAGAGCATTTTAACCAGATAAAAATGGCAGGCATTGGCTTAGGGATTGCTGCTGTTATTTTTATACTTTTTTCACATGCACGTACATCGGGTAAAGCGACATCAATAAAAGGTATTCTATATCTACTTAGTGTTTGGGGGGGATATGCACTAGTAGATGTATTATTGAAATATACGACTAGTCTGGGCATGCAGTTTTCAGTCACATTGAATTTGATATTTATTTTTTCTTTCCTATTATCAATCGTGTATCTATTCATTCTAAAAACAACCTGGAATTTTAAAAGCTTATTTACAGGTATTGCACTAGGTATTTTAAATTTTGCCAATATCGCTTTTTATATCAAGGCACATATGCTGTTAAAAGATTCTCCTGCTATTGTTTTTGCGGGAATGAATATTCTGGTTGTTATCTTTGGAGTCTTGGCTGGGCTATTTATTTTTAAGGAAAAAATTAAATTGGCTACAGGATTAGGCTTATTATTTGGTATAGCAGGGGTAGTATGCTTAGCATTGGCAATTTGATAAAAATGAATTAGTTTTTTGGGAAAATGATAAATTAAGATTCGTGAATTTTCATTTAAATTGTTGAAAGTAATTGTTATATTTTATTGTTATTCAAAATTCTTAATAATGTTTTTTATTTCGAATGATTCTATTCTTCGAAATAGAGTTATTAAATATTTAATAATTTATAATATTTTATGGGGTTGAAATGCCAAAATTTAAAAGTTCTCTTTTCATGATATCTTTGAGTTTTGCTCTGGTAGCTTGTGGGGGAGGAGGGAATAGCTCTAGTCCAATATCAAATAACCCTACTGAAGTAAGTATAACATGTAACAAGGGAATCCCAAGTAAAACATCTGGATTAACGAATATAGGTTTATATGTAGAGCCTTTATATTATTTAGATGCTATTTATCCAGTGAAATATGATGATACAGGTACACAAACAAAGATTTTTTTAAATCTATACGAAAATAGTTTAACGAATGGCATTTTATATGAAAAATTAACTCAATTAAATAATATAGATATTGGTCCCGAAATATTTTATAAAAAATTTTGGCAATATGATGTAACAGGTCAGGGGATATTTACTCATAATGATTTTTCTAGCACTAATTTAGGCTGGCCTGTTTCATATGTTTCAAATATTTCGGACCTTTCAATTAATCTAAATGACTCTAATGATCAATGTAATTTTAATTTAAAATCTTCTGAAATATATTATGAGAAGGTCGATTTATCAGGAAAATTAATTTCTAGTGTATTAGAGCCTGATGCTAATATTAAGTATTATGGTTATAAATATATAACGAATCTGTTAGAGATATTTTTAACTAGTACATCAAATGATGAAGGTAAAAATTATAAAAAATTTAGAGATAGTCAAGTGGTCTTTCCTCAAGGCTCAATTGTTTATGTTCCTACGAGAAATATAATACATGATAATATTTTCTATTTTAAAGATTTAACGGCAACTAATTTTAAGACCTTGAAAGAATGGTCTGATGATGCATATCCTAATCATACAGGGGACTGGGTTGAAGAAAGGGTATCGGAGGAAGTAAGCGTTTATTACCATAAAACTCAGAATGGTGATCTGGATTATGAAACGGATCCTGCCATTTTATATAAAGGTCTTGTTTATGATGGAGAGTGGGACCCTAAAGGTGATCAATTGAAATATGATAAATCAACAGGTCAATATACTCGTTTTAATAAAATAGCAATAGATGCTTTAGCCAAACAAATTAAAGAGATTTATTTGGATTAGTGATTAAACTTTAAACAAAAGACACTTATAAAAGTGTCTTTTGTTTTTTACTAATAAGTGACCGTAACAACAACTGAATCAGTATAATTTCCAGATCTGGATGCAATATTTGTTCCTTTAGGAATTTTCCCATAGACAGAAGTGTTCTGCGCATTACCTGTTCCAGTAAGATTAACTCCTCCTGCACCTCCAACAGAGCTACTTCCAGTATTTTCCCATACCGTTGAGTAACTACTGTCTTTATAGAGTTGATAAGGGATATATTCGCTATTAGTATTGGCCATCCTGCGAAAACCACCTGAAACACGATTATTGCCATCACCTAAATAAATAGAATAAGGCATAGAAACATTACAAGTAGTTGAAATGGCACCTTGGGCTAAATAATCTTTTTTGGTGATACCAATATCTGCAATATTGCCAAAATCAACATTTGATGTTGAATTGAGCTGGCATAAGGACGGAACGATATAGTTCGCAGTTAAAGTTGCATTTCCTGAATCCCAGCCACCACCACTGTTACCTTCACAAACAGAAGATGAGTTTGCCTGCATATCCCAATAGAGTTGCACATTGCCTACATAAGTCCCTTTGGGATAAGCGAAAAGAGTACCCGTTCGGGCAGGGACTTTAATGCTAATTGAATAATTAATTGATTTGTTTGTATTTGTTACTGTTGTGCTAGGACCATACCATGTATTTGAAGTAAGGTTGGTTGTATTCCCGGCGCCGCTAATCGTACCCGTTACAGTATAAGGCATACTTATACTATTATTTGCAGTTGTAGTTCCAGTAAAAACTGCTTTCATACACATATATTTAGATGTGCCAATATTGTTGGAGTTATCTGTACAAGTGATAGTTCCAGTATAATTGATAGTTGCATCACTATTAATGGTTGTTGCAGTATAGTTATAGCTAGAACTTGTTGTACCTGAAATAGTACAAGCGGCATGTGCTTTATTTGCGACCATGAAAATTGTGAATATCAATAATAATGCTATCCAGCGTATTGCTAGATTATTACCAGCAATTGCTTTAAAAATATTGGGAAAATAGATATTTACTGACATATGAATGGTCCCAATTTTTTTGTTGTTACTATATCTGGTTGATAATCAAAATGAACGGTACATGTGCCTTTATCCAATAAGTCTATTTTTAAAGTATTCATTTTAGATAAATTTTGAACATATACTTCACCATCATAACCAACAATCGCCATTTGTTGTTGATTCACATTAACCTCATACCCGGTTGCTATTGGCTTTTGATTTTGATCTACAATTTTTACCAATCCAGATACTACCTGGCGTGCTCCAAAATCAACCAAAGTACCTTGTCTGAAACCTGTGACAGTAATTTTTTCAGTAGAATTCACATCCCAATTTAATGGTAAATACGTTGGGTCAACAAATAAATGATGTACCTGATATGGAATAAGATTTGAGATCAGAAAGCGGCCTTTGCGATCTGTTGAACCCAAATTTACACCGCCATTTAAAATTTGGCTTTTAGGTCCTGCATTGGTGATAATGGCGTAACCATCACCGATTTCATTTGCTGCAAACACCCGACCAGCTGCGGCAACAAGTGAACCTGATGCTGAAATTGCAGTTTGATTAATATCAGCATATTGGCTATATCTTGCAGTTAAATATGCAGGTCGTGAACGATAAGTGATATAGGCCGAACTGTTGTTTTGTCCATTTTCGATATGTTCAGTGGATGCCCCCCAACCCAGAGCTCCAATATGGTCAGTTGTTAAGCCATTAACTTCTTGACGATAGCTGATGTTTCCACTGTCATTTGAAATGCTTGAAGTAGCATTAAATTTTGTAGATGGTGTATAGCGTAATGCAACGTAAACACCATAATTATGATTTTGATCAAAGTCTTTATAAGCTGATGCGTACAAGCTCCAATTTTTAGAAATACTTGCATTGAAGTTGCTAGATAAAAGTGTATTGGTATTATCTTGATATCTTAATTGGTTATAACCCACAAATAATCCATAGCCAGAGAGGATATTATAACTTAAGCCAGCACGGATGATTTCATTTGCAAAGGCACTATAACTTAATAATTCATCGCTATTTAACTGATCCACATGATATTGTTTTTGATAACGAATATCTGAAACACGTGCTAAGTCATAATAATTATCAAATCTATGTTGGTAACTGCTGTTAAATGAAATATCTTTGCTGATACGACCTTCAAATCCAATAAGAGTCGAATAGCCTGTACTGTTTTTATATTTGCTTGCTGCAAAGTCAGCATTAACGACAGCTATACCAAAGATATTTTTGGCGAAACCTGCACCTGCATTATTTAAACCATCAGTGGTTGCTTCAAGAGCTCCACTTAGCGTAAGTGTCTGGCTATAACCATAGCGAATAACGCCTGAACCGAACAAAACATTATGGTCATAATCATTGGAAAATGTACCATAATTATAGCGGGGTACACCTAGATCAACAGAGAATTCATTGATACCTTTTGCCAAAACTTTGGGTGAAAAATAATAAGCTTTTTTGGTGATTGTTTGTTGGCCCGTGGCATCCGTTGTTACCAGCGTGACTTGATTCCCTGATATATAGGGGAGCTGTTTTAGATCAAATGGTCCTGAGGGGATTAGACCAGAATAGATTTTTTGTTGGTTTACAAATAAATCCAGACTTGATGGTAATGCCGCTGAGCCTGAAAACTGTGGTAGAGCAGAAGTGATGATATCTGCTCGTTGCGTATAGGCACTAGACCATTGAATACCTGCCAAATATACACTATTCCCCCAGTCTGGGCTGTTAGAAATAAAATCACCGATGGTATATAGACGAATCTTGATGGGATCAATATATTGCCATTTTGACTGGAGTCTAACTAAGCTGTCATGTTTATAGCTGGTTTTATGGTCATTGTTATATAGAAAGCCAGATGAAAACGTACCGATTTGGCTATTAAAAATTGCATCGGCACTTGCAGAAAATGAGTTCTGATTTTCTGTAAGCGTATTATATAAATTATAATTTAAGATCGCAGCGTTTAATGGCCTTGATTTTAAAAGCTTATCATTAGTGATATCTTGACCATTCAAATTGACAACATAGCTATCAAGCTGTGATAAAGCGACGTCAAGCTTTAGTATTTGTTGATTCTGATCGTAATTGTAACTAATCCCAGTCAGATCTTTCAGACAGATTAAACTATCATCTGGTGTACTATCTGGAAGTTTGATCCTGATTGAACGTAGATCTTTTGCTAAAATATACAGTTGCGACTCGCTATCCTGTTTTACAGAAAGTAGATCACTACCTATATTATTATTATTGATCACGACATTTAAAAATAGTTGCGTATATTTGTCAGTTTTGTTCAAAATCAAATCAGAATTTGTATTCACAGATGGAATATCTGGAACAGTGAAATTGGTACTATCGGTTAATGGCTTTGCGAAAGTCATATGAGCAGGGATAGTAAATATATAGAAAATTCGAAAAATTGCTTTCATAACGATGTTAGAATTTCATCGCTTTGCCATTTACTGTGGCTGAAATTGTATATTTATGCCCGGATTGATAGTTAAAATTATTTAAAATGCTATAACTTTTTGACTTACCAGAGAGAATATAACCATTTACTGTATTTACTTTGATCGGAAAAGAAGTATGTGCTGTCTCATCATTGACTATTAATTCATTCAATAGTGCATGACGAGAACCTGTGTTATTGATTACAACATAGGGAATATTTTGATCAATTTGAATGCTTCCGGTGATGCTTGTAATAGCATCTTTATTTACAATAAAAACAGGTAACGAAGATCGCAAAAGTACATTTAAACCCTGAGATGCTTTTCGTGAATCAACTGGTTTAGGTAATTCATCGACGATGATGCGATAGGTTTTTTCACCTGAAATAGTATTGGGCTGAATCCGGACTACACGTAAATTATATGAGTTTGTTGGTGCTAATTTCACAAAAGGCGGGCTGATAACAATATCATCAGTTGGTTTTAGTAGATCTTTTCCATCTTCTTGAAGCCATTCGAAAACACGGATTTGTAAATCGGTACTATCACTAGATTGGTTATATAAATTGATTGATGTTGCAGTTTGATTATCCAGCATTTCAATTGAAACAGGGGATAGGCGAATAGAGGCAGCATTAGTTTGTATTGTAAAAACAAAAGCACTTATTAAGGTGAATAAAATATTGGTTTTCATATCATGTACCTAATGCTGGATGAGCTAGCTCATAGTCATGAGCTAGCAAGTAAGTTTATACTAATTTTTAGTAAGTTACTGTTAACTGCACAGTATCAAGGTAAGTACCAACGCTTGGTAACTGGGTACCAGCCGGGATACGACCGTAGATATCATAGGATTGTAATGCACCAGTACCACTACCAGCCTGAACAGTGCCGCCGACATTTATCGCAGTTGCATATTTAGAATCAGAATATAGATTATAAGGAATCAATTCAGTACCAGCAGTTCCACCAATCATATTTCGCTGTGATGCTGCAGCATTTTTGCCGCCATCAGCAGTAAGTGTCCATGAAGTGCCATTGTTGCAAAGAACGCCAATTTTGGTTCCATCGGTACTAGAGGTATTTGCATCAACATTTGCAGCAAAACTGTTTTGAGTACCAAAGTCTAATACAGCATTAGTTGTTGTACCTGTGGCATTGGTATTTACAGCACAGCTTGCTGTTATTGTTGCTTTAACAGTTAAAGTGCCAGTTGCATTGGCTGCTAAAACTGTTTCAGTTGTCATAATGCTTGAAGAAACTAAAGATAAACAAAAAATAAATTTTTTCATGATCGGCCCTATTAATGGTCATGAGCTAAATAAAAACCAACTTCACTAACAGAGCAATTTCAGTTTCTATACAAAAAAATAGTTGATCTGTGTTTGGTTTGGCGGAATATACATAAAAAAATTGATGAATATCACTTTTTTTTAAAAAAACAATAATTGTGTTGGAGTGATCGGTTGTACAGATTGTTTAATTATGTTTATTATTTGTAATATTTTTAAATTATTGACTTTCATCACATATTTTCGGTAAATATCACTCTCTCCTGTATTA
>NZ_OOGT01000082.1 GCF_900323515.1 Acinetobacter stercoris
GAAGATATGTATCAAACATGGAATATTTCATATCTATTTCGATATGAGTATTCCTCTCTGAGATTGATACAGTTATTTTTTTTGAATTATTTTAAATGATTGAAAGTTAATGGTTATTTTTATTTTGTTTAACGTTGATCAAAAAACTGGCATAGCAATTGCAAAACAGTTACAGAGTTCATCAATTTAGCAAAATAAAGAAACATCGAAGGATGGGGGAGAGCCAGATGAAATTCAAAATCAAGACTTTAGCTTTAGGTGTACTATCAACTGCGTCTACATTGGTGATGGCAGAAGAAAATACAACATTATCGAAATTGGGTTTAAGTTTTTCAGGGAATGCCGCAGTGACGACTGACTATCGTTTTCGTGGTATGACACAAACTCAATCTGACCCAGCCGTACAAGGCAGTTTTACCTTGGCGCATAATTCAGGTTTATATTTCAGTGCATTTGCATCCAACGTTGATTTTGGGGTTGTAGGTGATCCAGATCCACATTTGGAGTTAGATCCATCTATTGGTTTTACTACACCGTTGAATATCTCTGAAAACTTTAAGCCGACCTTGGATATTGGGATAGTCGAATATAACTATCCAAGCGCTAGGGATGATTATAACTGGACAGAGGGGTATTTAAAGCTGACTTTTGCTGATGTCTTTGTCAAAGGCTCAAGCTTACTCACCAATGTTAACTATACTGATGACTGGGCAGATGTCGGCGGGAATAGCTGGAATTTCAATGTTGGCTATTCTGCACCATTTGGTGATACAGGTTTTGGTGGTGTTGCAAATGTGGGATATACCACAATGGATAAAAAAGCATTACCAGATGGTAAGGATGATTATGTAGATTGGAAAGTCGGTGTGAATTACGGCTTTAAATCTGTATCAGGTTTGACTGCTGAACTGGCAGCGATAGGAACCAATATCGATACTGATGGATTGCCAGGGGCAATCAAACGTGGTGTTGAAACAGGTGCTGTGTTTACCTTAACCAAAACGTTCTAATTGATTTTGATAAAAAGGCGGCTTTTGTCGCCTTTTTTACACTGTGTGATTGGTAGTTTTTAGAACAATCTGGCAAATCTTTTCTCTTAACCAGATATGGGCATTGTCTTTATGCATAGATGAGTCCCATATCATGGCAATGTTAAATCCACCAATATCAAATGGTACAGGCAGTATTTCAAGATTTGTATTTTTCTGAACTAACATTGATGGTAATAAGGCGACAATATCGGTCGTTGAAACAAGATGTTTTAGAAGTAAGAAATTTGGAACTGAAATAGCAATATTCCGGCTAAGCCCATGTTTTTTCAAAATCTTGTCTACATCAGTACAAAAATGACTGGCATCAAGTGAGACGATTCCAAAGTTGAGTGCACTAAATTGTTCGAGAGTATTAAGCCTTTTTATATTTTCCAAAAATGGATGTTGTGTATTTGCGACTAAAACGTATTTTTCCTGAAATAGAAATTGATAGCGTAATTTTTCTGGTATTTCCTCATCGATGTGAAATGCCAGATCGATATCTTTATTTTGTAGCTGCTGCTTTATATTTTTAGGCGTGAGGTGATGAATCCTGAGTGTGATTTTCGGGAAATGAATGTTTAGTTCCTGAACCAGATTTTGAATTACAAAGAATGCTACATAATCTGATATAGCAATATTCCAGGTAATTTCAACATCTTCGGGATTAAATTTTTCATTAAGATTGATTGCGTTTTCTAGACTGAGTAGTGCTGTTGCCAGAGGTTCTTGAACCTGCATTGCCAAGGCAGTTAAACGCATGCTTTTGGCATCATTAATGAGTAATGGATCGTTAAAAGCTTCTCTTAGTTTAGCCAGTTGGACACTAACCGAGGGCTGGGAAAGGTTTAATTTGTCAGCAGTTTTTGAAACACTTTGTAGTTCTAACAAAAGATTTAGAGTTTTTAATAAGTTGAGATCAAGCGTTTTAAAATTAATCATGACTATATTAAATATAAAAACAATTAATTTAATTAATACATAGGTGGTGGCTATGCTTCTAGTACTGAATCGTAAGGATCAACCATACTATGAAATATTTATTGGTTTATGCTCATCCTGAGCCAAGTTCTTTAAATGGATCGATTAAGGACTTTATTCTGCAAGAGCTACAGCATCAGGGGCATCAAGTTCTGGTTTCTGATTTGTATGCAATGAACTGGCAAGCAACTTTACAAGCTACAGACTGTTTGGGTAAAGATGTAGAGGAACCGTTTGACATCGCCCGAGATACCCTGAAAGCTTTTCAAAATGCTACACAAAGTCCGGATATTCAGGCTGAACAAGAAAAATTGATGTGGGCTGATGCTGTTCTGTTTCAATTTCCCCTGTGGTGGTTTTCCATGCCCGCAATTTTAAAAGGCTGGTTTGATCGGGTGTATACCAATGGTTTTGCCTATGGGGTAGGCGAGCATAATGATCTACATTGGGGGGATCGTTATGGTGAAGGAGTTTTTGCAGGAAAAAGGGCAATGTTATTGGTGAGTGCAGGGGGATGGGAGGAGCATTATTCTGAACGTGGTGTGAATGGAGCAATGACTGACTTATTATTTCCAATTACACATGGCACATTATTTTATGCAGGATTTGAGGTATTGCCATCGTTTATCATTTATAAAACACATAAAGTCAATGCGGAAAGATTTACCAAGATTAAAGCTGAATTAGCTGAGCGTCTTCAGAATATATTTATTGATCAGGCAATTCCATACCGACCACAAAATGCGGGTGATTATGAGATTCCTGGCTTGATTTTAAAAAAAGATAAAGCCGCAGATCAGACTGGATTAGCTATACATCAATTAAATCCAGTGAGAAGACAATAATACAAAGAGTCTTCCGCATTGGAAGGCTCTTTGTATATTATTTTCTAAAGTTATTGTCCCCTATAAGACAAGGCTTCTGATAAATGGCTACCTTGAATCACATCACTTTGTCCTAAATCAGCGATTGTCCGGGCAACGCGGAGTACCCGATGATAGGCTCTGGCTGATAAATTTAAACGTTGCTGAGCGATTTCAATCATGTTTCTGGAAGCATGATCTAATTGTGCAAATTGTTCTAACTGTTTTGGTGAGAGTGCCTGATTCAAGCAATTTTGTCTATTCATTTGCACATCATAAGCTTGAATAACTCGCTGGCGTATTGTCTCAGAGTTTTCAACTGGCGTTTCATCTTGCAATTCCTGTGCTTTTAGTGGTGGTACATCAATATGTAAGTCGATCCTATCTAATAATGGTCCAGAAATTCTGTTTTGATAGCGTTTGATTGCATCTGGAGAGCATTGGCATCGGCTATCCTGATTAAAAGCATAACCACAAGGACATGGATTCATTGCTGCGATGAGCTGAAAGTTTGCTGGGAAAGTGATTTGCCTGGATGCTCTAGAGATAACGATTTCTTTAGATTCCAATGGCTGTCTTAAGACTTCCAGAACTTTACGATCAAACTCGGGGAGTTCGTCCAAAAACAATACCCCCAAATGTGCTAACGTAATTTCACCCGGTTTTGGATGAGAGCCACCACCTACAAGTGCTATCGCTGATGCTGTATGGTGTGGGGAGCGAAAAGGACGTTGTCCATAATGGTGAGGAGTATTGGCTATAGAGTAAATACTTGCAACTTCTAAACTTTCTTCAGCATTGAGTGTAGGTAAAATACTCGGTAGGCGAGAAGCCAACAAGGTTTTCCCCGTCCCGGGAGGACCTTTAAATAAAATTGAGTGTCCACCTGCGGCAGCGATTTCTAGTGTTCTGCGAGGTCGAAGCTGACCTTTGATATCTGCCAGATCATATTTATATTGTTGGTGAATATGAGAATGGTCAGTTTGGGTTGCTGTGATGACATTTGATTGGATAAAGTGATCACAGACCTGTTTTAAATGACTTGCTGCATAGACCTGAAAATCAGGAAGCTGGGCTGCTTCTTGGGCATTATCAATAGCCAGCATCAATTTATGCCCTGCAAATTGGCATGCCATGGCAATTGTCAGTGTTCCTGTAACGCCGCGTAAATGACCATCTAAAGCTAATTCACCAATGAATTCAAAATCATCAGTTACATTTTCAGGGAGTTGCCCAGTTGCAATTAAAATACCCAGTGCAATAGGTAGATCTAAACGTGATCCATCTTTGGGCAAATCGGCAGGAGCGAGATTGATCGTGAGGCGTTTAGTTGGAAATTGAAAACCACTATTGATAATAGCAGAACGGACACGATCTTTACTTTCCCGAACTGCGGCTTCTGGTAATCCGACAATCGTCAGAGATGGAAGTCCTTGACTAACATGAACTTCCACTTCTATTAAAGGAGCATGTAGTCCCAATAATCCCCGTGTATAAATTTTTGCAAAAGACATAATAATATCCAGAACTGCTTTATTTTTAATCGTTATTTTTTATTTTTGCACAAAAATGGTGTGATTTTACTTTTGAATGAGTTCTTCTAAAGTCTGAATCTGGTGCTGAAGTTCTCTTAAGCGTAGATTTGCACTATTTAAAGCCGTTTTTTGGCGTTCCAGTTCCTCACGGGAAACTAAGTCCATTTTTGTGACAGCTTCATTTAACAAGGCACGAAGGTTGTGTTCCAAATCTTTTTTCGGTTGATCGACTTGTTCTAAGATAGCTTGTATTAATGTTTCGAACATAACAAATCCCAAAAGTATTTTTCCTGAGCTAGTTTAGCACTGCTTCAGTCAAGCCCATAGCATTAAGCAAACGAAAGGCACAGATTTTATAAGCAAAATTATAAAACACTTGAAAAAATATATACCTTTTTAAAGCTTGAGTGTCTTTTTGTCGTATAAAATAGGTTATAAAGACAGCTCGTACCTTAGCTTTTAAACATCCCCAACCGTTTAAGAGTTTTGGCACGATTTTTGAACATATAACCTTACTGGTGCAACAAGCCGAAGGAAAAGAACATGAAGCTAGTAACTGCAATTGTAAAACCATTCAAATTGGATGATGTACGTGAATCTCTTTCTGAAATTGGTGTTCAAGGGATCACTGTAACAGAAGTTAAAGGGTTTGGTCGTCAAAAAGGCCATACTGAACTTTATCGTGGCGCAGAGTATGTTGTTGATTTTTTGCCAAAAGTTAAAATTGAAATCGCAATTAGTGATGAATTGGTGGACTCAGTGATTGAATCAATTACTCGTGTTGCAAGCACTGGGAAAATTGGTGATGGAAAAATCTTTGTGACTAATCTTGAACAAGTGATCCGTATTCGTACAGGTGAAACTGGTCCAGATGCTGTCTAAGTTGGCATAAAGTTTGCTGAGTAACAAATAACTCACAGAAAACTAGGTTGGGGGATACAATGAAAAAAATACTGCTTGCGCTCAGCCTGTCTGGCGCGCTACTTGGTGGATCGGCTGCATGGGCTGAAGAAACTGTAACGACTACTGCTACATCGAGTGTGACAGCAGAGAGCACAACAACTGCAGCAAGTGTTGCACCAACTGAAGCTGCATCAGTAGAGGCTGCTACAGCACCTGAGGCTGAGCCAAAGTTGGATACTGGCGATACAGCATGGATCTTAACGTCTACAGCACTTGTTTTGTTAATGACGATTCCTGGTCTTGCATTGTTCTACGGTGGTATGGTTCGCAAGAAAAATGTTCTTGCAACGATGGCACATAGTTTGTCGGCAGCAGCAATTGTAAGTGTTGTCTGGGTTGTGGTGGGTTATTCACTTGCCTTCAGTTCAGGGAATGCTTTCATTGGTGACTTGGACAAGGCTATGCTGTCAGGTATAACTACTGATGTGCTCAGTGGCACAATTCCTGAAATTCTTTTTGTTATTTTCCAAATGACTTTTGCCATCATCACAGTTGCCATTATTAGTGGTTCTGTGGCTGACCGTATGAAGTTTAGCGCATGGATTGCTTTCATTACTGTTTGGGTGATTATTGTTTATGCTCCAATTGCACACTGGGTATGGGGTGGTGGTTGGTTAATGAATGATGGTGCACTTGATTTTGCTGGTGGTACAGTTGTTCATATAAACTCTGGTGTAGCAGGTTTAATTGCAGCGTATATGCTAGGCAAGCGTATGGGCTTAGGGCGTGAATCAATGGCGCCACATAATTTGACTTTAACGGTTCTTGGTGCAAGTTTAGTATGGGTAGGCTGGTTCGGATTTAATGGTGGTTCTGCTCTAGGTGCAAATGGTTCAGCAGGTTATGCTTTGGTTACGACTCAAGTTGCAGCTGCAGTAGCCGCAATTGCGTGGTTAGCTGCTGAAAAAGTTGTACGTGGTAAAGCTTCTGTTTTAGGTGGTGCATCAGGTGCAATTGCTGGCTTGGTTGTTATTACTCCAGCGGCTGGTTTTGTAACTGTTGGCGGTGCACTGGCAATGGGGCTGATCGGTGGCATAGTTTGTTTCTGGGGAACAACAGGACTTAAGCGTCTTCTTAAAGCAGATGATTCTTTGGATGCTTTTGGATTACATGCCGTAGGTGGTATCGCAGGTGCAATTTTAACAGCAGTCTTTGCAAGCTCATTTATTATGGGCGATAAAGCACCTGTTAGCGTTGCCCACCAACTTTGGGTACAAGTAGAAGGTGTTCTTGCAACAATCGCTTATTCAGCAGTGGTAACCTTTATTATCCTGAAAGTTATTGATGTGATTATTGGTATCCGTGTTGATAAAGACGATGAGCGTATGGGACTTGATTTAAGTCAACATGGCGAAAGAATCGAATAAAATTACAATAAAACAATCAATATATTGTGTAAAACAGCTCAAAAGAGCTGTTTTTTTTCTATATATAGATCTATAGCTCAACAAAATTCAGAAATTTTGCTACACTAATTCAAATTTTATCTTGTTCAATTAAACCGCTATGCACTGTCCATTTTGCAACGCCGCAGATAGTAAAGTGATTGACTCGCGTTTGGCAGCTGAGGGTTGTCAAATCCGTCGACGCCGTGAATGTATCAGTTGCGGAGAACGTTTTACAACATTTGAAAGCTATGAAGTGGTGATGCCACGCGTGATTAAATCTGATGGCAAAAATGAGCCATTTGATGAAGCGAAATTACGCCGTTCCTTGATGCATGCATTACAAAAACGACCTGTGACACAAGAACAAATCGAAACTGTACTCAGTGATATCCAGTTACAGATTCGTCGTTTGGGTGAACGTGATGTGCGTTCGCGTACTATCGGTGAAATTGTCATGAAAGCTTTATTTGCATTAGATCATGTGGCATATGTCCGTTTTGCATCTGTTTATCAGGACTTTCAGGATGTTGAAGCATTTCGTCGTCAGATTGAGCAAATGCAGAATAATGGTCAAACACATTAATATTTATTTAGGATCACAATGTCTGAGTTAAATCAGGATCAATATCTCCAGGATCAGCAATGGATGTTAAAAGCGATTGAGCTTGCCAGACTTGGTCAATATTCTACACGACCAAATCCAAATGTAGGCTGTATCTTGGTGAAAGATGGTCAATTGGTCGGTCATGGCTTTCATCCTAGAGCAGGTCAGCCACATGCTGAAGTTTTTGCTATGCGTGAGGCTGGTGAAAAAGCGCAAAGAGCAACTGCTTATGTAACTTTGGAGCCTTGTGCACATTATGGTCGGACACCACCGTGTGCTAAAGGTTTGGTAGAAGCAGGGGTTGCTCGAGTTGTAATTGCCTGTTCTGATCCAAATCCATTGGTGGCAGGTAAAGGTGTACAGATTTTGCAAGACGCCAATATTCAGGTTGACGTTGGTATTTGTGAGCAGGTTGCCAAAGATTTAAATAAAGGTTTTTTAAAGGCTATGGCGACAGGTATGCCATATGTGCGCTTAAAGGTTGCATCTAGTCTGGATGGACGAACAGCAATGGCTTCTGGTGAGTCTAAATGGATCACTGGCAGTATTGCGCGTCAGGATGTACAACACTGGCGAGCAATTTCTGGTGCTGTTATTACTGGTATTCAAACTGTTTTGGCAGATGATCCTGAACTTAATGTACGCCATCTTCAAGATATTGATTTGACTACTATTGTACAGCCAAAACGGATCATTTTAGATCGACAGGGTCGTTTGCCATTAACAGCCAAGATTTTAAAAAATCCTGAAACTGTAATGGTCATGGGGCCGTTTCGCCAAGAAATTGCTGATCTGGGCGTGATACAATTAACTATCCAACCTTTAAAAGAGTTGCTCCAAACTTTGTCTAAACAACATCAGGTTTATGATGTGATGGTTGAAGCTGGTGCAACACTATCAACTGCCTTTTTACAGGAAGGTTTGGTTGATGAGGTGATTAGTTATGTCGCACCGACATTTTTGGGTCAATCAGCACGTGCAATGTTCAATTCAGCATTTGACACAATGGCTGAACAGCTTCGCTTTAAGACGATTGAAGTTACTCAACTTGGGGATGATATTCGCTTAAATCTCATTCCTTCACAAGAGACATTATGAATTCAGAGGCATCGGTTTATCACAAGCGTCGTCATGCTGCACGTACAACGGATGAGTACCTTTTTCATCAGCTTGTTCCTTATTTGGGAAATAAGCGTCGATTACTCCATCTGATTCTGGAAGCGCTGGAAAATACGGGAACTTTACATTCAGGTCGTAAGCGTTCTCCAATTTTTGCAGATTTTTTTGCTGGTAGTGGTGTTGTATCACGTTTAGCTCGTCAAAATGGTTATCGTGTTATAGCAAATGACTGGGAACCATATAGTCATGCCTTGAACCATGCTATTTTGGCATGTACAGATGCACCTGCATTTAAAGAGTTAGGTGGCTATCAAAAAGCCATTGATTATTTAAACCGTTTACCAGAAGTAAAAGGATGGGTGACACATAATTTATGTCCCCGGAACGATGAGATTTATGATCCGAGTCGAGATAGACTGTTCTTTAAACGTCGTAACGGGATGCGTATTGATGCCATTCGTCAGCAAATAGCAACCTGGCAGGCTCAGGGTGCGATTGATGATGTGGAAATGAGTGCCTTGTTGGCTCCGCTTTTGTATTCTGCCAGTTTTGTGAGTAATACCAGTGGTGTTTTTAAAAGTTTCCACCATGGTTGGGGTGGAAAAACTCAAACAGCGTTGGAACGAATTGAATCATTATTATGGTTAACCCCAAGCCGTTTTTGTGAAACAGGTGACAAGCATCCTATGGCAGAAATGTGGTGTGTTGATGCTCAGCATTTGGCAAACCAGATGAGTGGTTTTGAAGTGGATGTCGCTTATTTGGATCCACCTTATAATCAGCATGCTTATAGTAGTAATTATCATGTTTTGAACTCACTTACACTTTGGGATCAGGTCGATTTGCCAACACCAGATACCAAGGGCTATAAGAGTGGAATCGATAGAGCATGGCGTAAAGAGCGACCAAGTCCTTATAATTCATCGAAGTATGCACAAGAAGCATATGAATCACTTCTGGCAACGATTAATGCACGTTATATCCTGACCAGTTATTCGACTGATGGAAATATCGAAGCCAAAGATCTGCTTAAAGCCAATTTAGAGCGTGGCAAAGTAACCTTATTGACTCAGGATGTACCACGTTATCGGGTAAGTAAACAGCGTCAGTCAGAAAGAGCCCGTGTACTTGAGTTTATTGTGATTACAGATACACATGCCAAGAAGGGGCCAACACTAAGACAATTATTAGGACAGCTTTATCATTTTGCCGAGTTGGGTGGTGTTGATACTTCTGGTGTCAGTACCCAATTAGACTTGTGGTAAAACTATAAGAGATGAAAATATGTTTACAGGTATCGTTGAAAGTTTAGGTAAAGTCGATAGCTTACAAAGTATTGGTGGAGATGTACGCTTACGTATTTCTACCGATTTAGATATGTCTGATGTGCATTTGGGTGATTCGATTGCAACGAATGGTATCTGTCTGACAGTGATAGAGTGGGGCGAAAACTGGTATGCAGCAGATGTTTCTAGAGAGAGTCTGAATCGTTCCACGCTCGGAAGCTGGAAAGTTGGACAAGCGGTCAATGTTGAAAAGGCAATGTTACCAACAACTCGTTTTGGTGGACATATTGTCAGTGGGCATGTTGATGCTGTTGGTGAAATCACAGCCGTTCGTGCTGATGCAAGATCTCTTTATTTTGAGGTAACTGCACCTGTAGAAATCGCAAAATATCTGGCAGAAAAAGGTTCAATTACGGTAGATGGAATTAGTTTAACGATTAACCACTTACGTGGGAATATATTGAGCTTGAATCTCATCCCCCATACTGCTGAGCGTACTAATATTGGAACTTGGAAGTTGGGAAGTAAAGTCAATCTGGAAGTCGATGTACTGGCACGGTATATTGAACGTTTATTATTAGGTGATAAAGCTACTGAACAAAATGCCGAGTCGAAAATCAGTATGGCATTTTTAGCAGAGAACGGCTTTTTGAAATAATCAAGTTTGATGTTATAGCAATAAAAAAAGCCCATTTGGGCTTTTTTTATCGTCAGTTTTCTAATTTTTAATGACTGTAATAGATGGTACGTTAAGCCAAGGTTGTATCGTTTGTGGAATATCTATTGAGAAGTGCCCTTTTTCAGATTCACGTGAAAGAAATACAGAGATAGCTTGAAAATCGCCACGACTAATTAATAATTCTTGCGCGGTAACAGTCCATTTCTCGCCCGAATTGAGTGTAGCAATTCGTTTGGAAATATTATTCAACATGTTCATTTTATTGATATCCTGATCAACTTGAAATACAGGTATGGCTTATCAAAGTATGATAAGCAACATGACCATCATGTGACATTAATATTTCATTTTGATGACATTGATATTTTAATGCTAAATATCAATAGCTAAATTATTTCTTATCTATATGTGAAGAAATTTTTGTGAGTAGAGAGTCAATCTCTTCTTGCGTTGCACTTTGCAGTTTTTCACGGAATGTTGAAACAGCCTGCTCAATAATTTCTTCAAACTCTAGTTCAAGCATGATTTTAATATTTTCCAGTTCATTTTGAATTTGCGGTTTAGATTCAGAATGAATAGAAGTTATTGCTATCTCACCCAATACTGGATTTTTAGTATATTGAGAGGTGTATTGCTCAATTTCTAAATCAATATTTTGACGAATAGCCATTAATGCTTCTGTTTGAGCTTGATACTGATGAGCTTCATCAATTTGCAGTTGTTTGTTGTATTCAGTCTGTTTAGCACGTTTTTCAGCTAAAGCCGTTTCAAGTGCCAGTTGCTTGCGAACACGTGCTTCTTCAATCAGTTGAGCTTTTAAGTCCGCATAAGCTTGTTCGACTTTTAGCCCTGCTACTTGCATTGACCGCTGATCATATTCTATCCAAGCACGGATATCTTGAGTTTTATGATCAAATAGTTCAGTAATGCGGGTTAGGTCATCTATAAAAGCTTGACGAACAGCTTCAGGCGCATCGAGCCAACGCTTTTTAAAATCTTGACCTACATTTAATGCCACCACGCATCTCCTAAAATCTTGTGTTAAATCAGGTATATTTATAATTTAAATGTTCGCGGCTCAACCCCTAATCGACGGTATGATTTAAACTTTTCCCGTCCGATGATTTTGGCTGCTTCTTCATTTTCAATAATTTCAATAATGTGACTAAAAAAGTTAATTTGTTCAAGTGCCTGATTGTTAAAATTAAATACAATTCGTTCTGCATCAGTTGGTAAATGTCCTGCAATACAGATCGGCGCTTGGACTTGATTAATCCCATGTGCATAAAAACTGCTTTTGTCAAAAGTCCACAATAAGTCATCTAGCTCTTTTTGCAGATTTTCATCTGGGCTATACAACCAGATTTTTTTATTTTGCAGCAAGAGCTTACGGCATAAACGGCAAGCACTATCCACTTGCCGTTCAGGGCTTTTTTCAAAAAGATAAAAGCTGATTTTAGCCATTTGTTTTTACACGGTTTGCAATAAATTGCATTAACAATGGAACAGGACGACCTGTTGCCCCTTTTCCAGCACCAGAAATCCAAGCTGTTCCAGCGATATCCAAATGTGCCCAACGATATTCACGAGTAAAACGTTGTAAGAAACATGCAGCAGTTACAGAACCAGCCTGAGGACCAGCATTACCAATATTACCAATGTCAGCAAATGGTGAGTCTAGTAGCTCCTGATAATCATCTGTTACAGGTAAACGCCATACGCGGTCAAAACTTTGTTCACCAGCCTGGTTAATTTCACTCGCCAGCTCATCATCTGGGGTGAATAGTCCACTTAAGACCTTACCAAGCGCAACAATACACGCCCCTGTTAAAGTTGCAATATCAATAACAACTGCAGGATTGAATCGTTTTACATACGTCAATGTATCACAAAGAACCAGACGACCTTCTGCATCGGTATTCAGGATTTCAACTGTTTGACCACTCATGGTCGTTACAATATCGCCTGGACGGGTTGCATGACCTGAAGGCATGTTTTCTGCTGCAGCAATTGCACCTACGACATGAATTGGCAGTTTAGCTTCACAAAGTGCGCGGATTGTGCCAAATACAGACGCTGCGCCGCACATATCAAACTTCATTTCGTCCATACCTGGACCAGGTTTAAGTGAAATACCACCTGTATCAAATGTGATGCCTTTTCCGACCAAGACAATTGGAGCCTGATCGGCATTTACATTATATTCCAGTGTAATGATACGTCCTGGACGTTCTGAACCTTTTGCTACCGCTAAAAATGCATTCATGCCAAGTTCAGAAATTTGTTGTTCTTCAAGTATAGTTACTTTAAGAAGGTCAGGGAATTCTGCTGCAAGTGCTTTTGCCTGTTCAGCCAAATATTCAGGGAAGCATATATTTGCAGGACAATTACCCAAGTCACGTGTGAAATTTTGACCTCTTTGAACAGCTCCGATAAATGTCAGTTGTTCATCAGTTAAACTTGATTGAGATGCAATTAAATCAATTTGTTCAAGTATGAATTCGTTTTTCTTTGATTTAAATTCATCATAGCCATAAGCAGCCTGAGTTAAACTTAAAGCAAATAAATAATGCAGTTCAGCCGGAATTGCTGAAATATCAATACTGATATGTTTGAATTTCTTTTGTACAGATTTAATAATATTTTGAGAGATTTTTGCTAATTTAGCAGGTTTTAGTTCTGCGGCTTTATCTAAACCAATCAGCGCACTATTAGAGTGAACTGGAACATTGCCAAGCAAATTCAGGGTTTCATTTAAACCTGCTTTAAACTGGGTCGCCTCGATCAGTTGTTCTAGGTCTTTGATATTATAGACAGTTGATGCATTTTGAATATTTTCTGAATCAACGAATACCAACAAATTTTGACTAGACGTATTCTCTTGAAATGACGTATTAATAGTAAGTTTCATATACTCTTTTCGTGCCTATCCGATGTTTTCAATTCATTAAACCATTGAACCACTTCCAGTGATAGAATTTCAATGTGCTAAAGCGTATAGGTTTTATATTTTTTTCATTCGGGTAAACTATAAAGCCATCGATTGTTAGATAAATAGTTCTTGCAATCGATATTTTTAAATATCCATCCCGAATTAAGCCTTTTGGAAGATTAACTTTGATTATACGGCGTTATCTAGTTAAGCAAGTCGTGTCAACATCTTTGGTTGTGGTCAGTATATTGACACTCATTGTGCTTGGCGCTCGGCTGATCAAATACTTTGGTGTTGCCGCTCAAGGACGTTTAGATGTAGGTGTTCTGTTTAGTATTATCGGATACCGGTTACCTGAATTTCTCATCCTGCTTTTACCATTGAGTTTTTTTATCGGGTTAATGCTGGTTTTTGGTCGCTTATATGTCGATCATGAAATGTCAGTATTAAATAGTAGTGGTGTAAGTAAACATCAACTAGCCAGATTACTCGCACCGATGGCAACGGTCTTTATGATCATTCAAATGGTATTGATGGTATGGGTTTCTCCATGGGGGCTTCGTGAGTTCAACAAGCTAACTTCGGTACAGGCTGTACGTACGGGATTTGACTTGGTTCGACCCAAAGAATTTATTTCATCAGGTGCTTATACCATTTACGCAGGCTCATTGTCTGAAGATCGCAAAAACCTGAAAGATGTTTTTGTATATATCCGCTCTGATAAAGAAGGTAAAGCGGATCAGATGATCGTGGCAAAAGAAGCAACCCGTGTAGAAATGTCAAATGATACGGCCAGTGTTGTAGATTTGGCTCAAGGTCGCCGCTACGAAATTTATCCAGATACAGCGAAATATTCTCAGGCAGAATTCCAGACGTGGCGTTTACGGATAGAAAACAATAAAGAAGCCAAATATGATGCTGACGATGTAGAGGCATTACCTATTTCCCAATTATGGCAATCACGTGAAAATAGTGTGATCCAGAGCGAGTTGGGATGGCGTATTTTCGTACCTTTTTCTATGTTTGTGGCAATTGCTTTGGCAGTCGCTCTGTCTGAAGTAACACCTCGACAAGGCAGATATTTAAAACTCTTCCCTGCATTGATGATTTTTGCCAGCATGATTGTTCTTTTAATCGCTGTCAAAACCCGTATTAGTAGAGGAGAGCTGGGTATCTGGGTATATCCAGTTGTGTTGTTCCTTTACTTGTTAGCAGGTGCTCTTTTCTCCAGAAAGCAAAAACTTGCACCTAAAATCAAGAATCAGATCAAGCGAGTGAGGTCATAATGTTAGCTCAATCCATATTAGCCAAACATGTGACAAAAACCACAGCATTAATGATGTTGGGGACACTGATCGTTCTGGCATTCCTCTTTATTCTCTTTTCTTATATTGGAGAGTTGAGTGATATTAAAAAAGGTTATAGTGCTTGGGATGCCTTTAAATATGTATTATGGGATTCTCCGCATAATATCAATCGAATTTTCCCTATCGCTGCATTAATAGGAGCTGTTTTGGGCTTAGGCTCACTTGCATCAAATAGTGAGCTGATTGTGATGCGGGCATCTGGTGTTAGTCTGTGGAAAATAGTCGGTTGGGTCATGCGTCCTGCACTACTTTTAGTGGTGATGTCTCTAGCTGTTACTCAGTGGGTTATTCCTTATACGAGTGAAAAGGCAAAAAGTGTTAAGAGTCAAAAAAGTGTTGCAGCGTTAGGCGAAGTCCGTGGTTACTGGTCACGTGAAGGGCAACGATTTATCTATATCGACTACGCCAATTCGAGTGGTAATTTAAATCGGGTACAAGTTTCTGATTTTGATGAAAACTATCGGCTACAGTCTGTGATTCATGCAGAGCAAGGCAAGTTTGTTAAAAATGGTGAATGGACACTAGAAAATACTCAACAACTGAGTATTTCAACGAATGGTAACTCCCTGTTTAAAGATGTCCCGCAACAGGATTTGCCTTTAGCATTGCAACCAAAATTTGTGCATATGGTGACACTGGATCCAGAAGATCTTGCCCCAAGTGAATTGGTTAGTTTTATGCAATATATGCATAAATACAGTCAAGTACCTAAGACTTATCAATTGGCTTTCTGGAAAAAAGTTGGCTCACCTTTTTCTCTATTGGCTTTAACCTTGATTGCCTGTTCATTTATTTTTGGTCCTTTACGTCAACAATCAATGGGTTTTAGATTGGTGATTGCATTGTTTGTCGGATTAACGATTTATTATTTGCAAGACTTTTTAGGGTATGCGAGTCTGGTCTATGCACCTTCACCTGCATGGTTTGTCTTTATTCCGATTGCATTGATGTTTCTGGCTGGAAGCTATTTGATTTATAGAGCAAGATAAAATTGAATATGAGGGGCGAGATCGCCCCTCATATTTATTTAAAAATATGATGA
>NZ_OOGT01000186.1 GCF_900323515.1 Acinetobacter stercoris
GATTTTAAAAGAAAAAATAAACATGAACTCTGTTATAAGATTGATAATTATTATTAAACAATAATCAAATGTATAGACCATAGCCGGGTTTTACAGACTTTCTGCTCTCAGAAAAATGATTAAGAGAGATAATTCAATGAATTAAAAAACCCAAAGAAGCACTTTGGGTTTTTGAGGTCAAGTACAATTGGTACTTACATGTTGTATATTAAAAAAAAGCTAGCTTTTTTTTATTCTGGTTTCCAGCCTTCAGCCTTTTCAACACTTTCATCATTACTGAAAAACTTTTCACGTTGTTCTTCAAGAAACTTTTTTGCCTCAGGCTCAAATACATTTAAACGCTTTTCATTAATTAAAGTCGTTTGGTGCTTAAGCCATTCTTGCCAGGCCTGTTTTGAAACATTATTGAAAAGTTCTTCACCTTTTGCACCTGGAAATGGAGCAAAATCTAGGCCTTCCATTTCTTTTTGATATTTACGGCAAAATACTTGTCGAGACATATCAAAGCTCCTTAAGCATAAAGTTTTTCAAGACGGGTATAAGCGCGTTCAATGGCTGCCTGTACTTGGGCTGGTGCAGTACCACCGATGTGGTTGCGAGCATTGACAGAGGCTTCCAATGTTAAAGCTTTTTCAAATACATCGGCAGTGATCAAATCAGAGAACTGTTGTAATTGTTCAAGTGAGAGTTCAGATAAGTCTTTTGCCTCTTGAACGCCAAGAGCTACAGCTTTTCCTACGATCTCATGTGCATCACGGAAAGCAACACCTTTTTTAACTAGATAATCAGCAAGATCAGTGGCAGTTGAGAAGCCGCGAAGCGCTGCTTCTCGCATGATTTCAACATTAGGAATAAGTGCTGGAATCATGTCTGCAAATGCCATAAGTGAGCCACGAACAGTATCGATCGCATCAAATAATGGCTCTTTATCTTCTTGATTATCTTTATTGTAGGCTAAAGGTTGTCCTTTCATGAGGGTAAGTAAACTCATCAGGTCGCCATATACACGACCTGTTTTACCCCGAATTAACTCTGGTACATCAGGATTTTTCTTCTGTGGCATGATTGAAGAACCAGTACAGAAGCGATCTGGAATATTCACAAACTTAAACTGTGCTGAAGTCCAGAGAATCATTTCTTCTGACATACGTGATAAATGCATCATGATTAGTGATGCAGCTGCATTAAACTCGATAGCAAAATCACGATCTGAAACAGCATCGAGAGAGTTTTCTGCAACGGCTTCAAAACCTAAAAGCTCAGCCGTATAAGCACGATCAATTGGATACGTTGTACCTGCCAATGCCGCAGAACCGAGTGGCATGCGATTTACACGTTTACGACAGTCAATGAGACGTTCACTATCACGAACAAGCATTTCAAACCATGCCATCAAATGATGACCAAAAGTCACTGGCTGTGCAGTTTGTAAATGGGTGAAACCAGGCATAATCGTGTTGGTGTTTTTAGCAGCTAGCCCTAAGATGCCTTTTTGTAGACGTTCTAATAATTTTAAAATTTCATCTATTTCATCACGAACATAAAGGCGGATATCTGTAGCAACCTGATCGTTACGGCTACGTCCTGTATGTAATTTTTTCCCAGTGATTCCAATACGATTGGTTAATCGTGACTCAATATTCATATGCACATCTTCTAAATCGATGCGCCATTCGAAGTTTCCTGCTTCAATTTCTGCTTTAATAGTCGTTAAACCATTAATAATATCATCACGTTCTTGTTCGGTGAGTACACCGACTTTTGCAAGCATTGTTGCATGGGCAATAGAACCAGCAATATCTTGTTTATAAAAACGTTGATCAAATTGAACAGAAGCAGTGAATTCGGCAACAAATGCATCGGTTGCTTCTGAAAAACGACCACCCCACATTCCAGATGTTTGGTTTTGGGTGGACTTACTTGGGGAATTAGAGGATGTGGTCATATTGGCTCGGGAAAATAAAACAGATTATATCAAATTCAGACGGACTTGCCGAAGCAAAGCAGAATGAATCTCTTTTAAGTCGTGAACAGGATTTTAATACATCTTATTTTTTTACGAAAATAGGTAGTTGGCAACATTTAATTGAATTATTCATTGCAAGTAATATTTTGGCGCTGGTTATAGCGCTTGCTGAGGCTGGTTCATGGGGGAATTTACACTTTCCCCATGTTTTTGAATATATTGCTTTTATTAATTGGGTTTTGTTGGCATTTGTTACAATTATTGATCAGGTTAAAAATAAGTTGCGATATATGCGACTTTCAATTGCATTGCTTCTGGTTTTTATTGCTTTACAAATCATAATCTTATTGACAACAGTAGTGCTAAATCTAGCCCAATATTGGGGGAGGTTTTTTTCATTTCAGTACTTAAATATTGGGATTGTTCTAAATCATGCAAGCTTAAACTTAAGCTATGGTATTTTACTGGGTGCTTTTTGTATTCGTTATTTTTATGTTCTGAATCAATGGTATATCAAAAAAAATAGTGAAACAAATGCGCGATTGCAAGCATTGCAAGCACGTATTCATCCGCATTTTTTATTTAATAGTTTAAATAGTGCAGTGAGTTTAATACATCTAGACCCTGACAAAGCTGAAATGGTACTTATCAATTTATCAAGGTTATTTCGAGCAAGTTTTCAGGAGTTTAAATTGGTGAGCTTGCAAGAAGAGCTAGATATTTGTAGAAAATATATTGAAATTGAGAAGCTTAGATTGGGTGATAGAGTTAATATAGAATGGAAATTACCTGAACAAGAACACTTAAATCAAGTACAAATTCCATTGTTAACTTTACAACCTCTTATAGAAAATAGTATTTTCCATGGCGTTGAGCATAATTTTACTTGTGGTTCTATTGGGGTATTGGTTGAAATATTGCGAGATCAGGTCACTATAGTCATTACTAACCCAAATACATTGGATAAAATAAATACAAGACAGGGACATGGGATTGCACTGGAAAACGTAAGGCAGCGATTAAAAGCGCATTTTGGATATTCGGTTCAGTTTCAAAATTATATGGGTAATGGTTTCTTTACAACATTGATTCGATACCAATACAAATAAAAATAAGCCTGAGTTAACACATAAAAAATTATTTAACGTTAACGTTAGGATAAGGAGGAGTGATGAACATCCTGATTTGTGATGATGAGCCGCTAGCAGTAGCTCGTTTATCAAGATTGGTTACCCTATTAGGGCATCAAATAATCGCAACAGCAAACCATGGGAAACAGGTGCTTGAATTGGTGAAAAAATTCAAGCCAGATGTTGTATTACTTGATATTCAAATGCCAGAGATGAATGGTCTCACTTGTGCCAAGATACTGAGCAACATGAATCCAATGCCTGCTGTCGTATTTTGTACAGCATTTCATGATCATGCTCTTGAGGCTATCCAGTCAAAAGTGAATGGTTATCTTTTAAAACCTATAGAAATACAAGAACTTAAATCTGTTTTAGATCACTTAACAAACTTGAATCAAGCGCAAATGACAAACTTAGAAAAAGAACAGAAGATGGATTCAAAAATTAAAAGGCAACAAATTGTTGCCAAGACGTATCGTGGTGTTGAATTAATTCCTGTAGAGGATATTTATTATTTTCTGGCAGATCAAAAATATGTCACAGTCCGACATAAAAATGGCAGTGTATTGATTGATGAAACGCTGAAAGAGCTAGAGTTGGAATTTGCCGATCAATTTATCCGGATTCATCGTAATGCATTAGTTTCATTGGATTATATAGATGGTCTGGAGATGGTTGGCTCGGGACAATATCAAATCAGATGTCGTGAGATTCCTGAAAAACTGTCGGTCAGTCGGCGACATTTATCCGCGCTTAGAGAAAAACTGCAAAGTCTATAACTCATAAATTAAACTGCTTCTCTGGGAAAATTCTCTTGCATTTTTAAGTCAGCAGGTTAAGTTTAGGTTATTGTTTTTTGATGTTCTGAAATATATGAAAACCCTGAAGATAGCAACACGACAAAGTCCTCTAGCCCTTTGGCAAGCTGAACATATTCGAGATAGACTGGAAGCTTTACATCAAGGGCTAAAAGTTGAATTGGTTACTTTTGTCACTCAGGGAGATAAAATTTTAGACACACCACTTGCAAAAATTGGTGGAAAAGGTTTGTTTGTCAAAGAATTAGAGGCTGCTCTGCTCGATGGTCGTGCAGATTTGGCAGTCCATTCTATGAAAGATGTACCTATGCAGCTTCCAGAGGGATTAGATCTTGCTGTGATCTGCGAGCGTGAAGATCCATTTGATGCATTTGTCTCTAATCATTATGAATGTTTTGATGACTTACCACAGGGGGCGAAGCTTGGTACGTCTAGCTTACGTCGTAAGTGCCAAATTTTAAAACAACGTCCAGATTTAAAAATTATTGATCTACGTGGCAATGTTGGTACACGTCTATCAAAACTGGATGAAGGCCAATACGATGCAATTATCCTGGCGAGTGCTGGATTAAAACGTTTAGGGCTCAAGGATCGTATTCGTCATGTACTCACTCCTGAGGTGAGTTTGCCTGCAGTTGGACAGGGAGCTTTGGGCCTGGAATGTCGTAGTCAGGATCAGGCTGTGTTAGATCTGATTTTACCGCTGATGCATGCTGAAACGAATGCTTGTGTTCGTGCCGAGCGAGCATTCAATGCTTATCTTGAAGGCGGATGTCAAGTTCCAATCGCCGGGTTTGCAATATTAGAAAATAACCAGATTCAGCTTGAGGGTCGTGTTGGTAGTGTTGATGGGGATGAACTCCTGATTGCCTCGGTTGTAGGAGAGGTTAAACAGGCTGAACAACTGGGAGTTGAGCTTGCTAAACAGTTACTTGAAAAGGGTGCTGGAGAGTTGCTCAAAGCCTTGTATAAGTAAAATGATATTCAATCATGTTATTTATCAATACTCGCCCCAAAGATCGTGCTGAACGCCTGACTGAAGTGTTAACTAGGTCAGGTGTTAAGGTTATTGATTTTCCTTTATTGATTTTATCAGCAATTCCATTGAGCAAACAGCTAGAGCAGCTTTATTCACAACTTGATTCTGTTGAGGTTATCGTTGTTGTAAGCCCAACTGCTGCAAATATAGGTATGCAATATTTGCAGCAAAGCGGTTTACAGTTGTCCAGGTTGTCTCATATACAGTGGATTGCGGTCGGACAAGCGACTGCAACAACGCTTTCCAGATATGGTATCCGAAGCGATGTTCCTCGTGTTGAAACATCTGAGGGAATGCTTGACCTTGATATTTTTAAACAGCAAAAAAATTTACAAGCAGTAGCATTTTGGCGAGGTGAAGGCGGGCGTCAATTTATGATGCAATCTTTACTGGATCAAGGTATTCAGGTTTTTAACTTTTTACTCTATGAGCGTCATTGTCCTGAGCAAAGTAAATTACAGTTTTCTGAGTTAAAGCATGAGATATTAAATACTGAAGATACTGTTGTAATGTGTATTTCTAGTGAGGCAAGTTGGAGAAACTGGCTAAATTTATGTCAAAATCAAATTGAAATATTGCAAAAATGTTATTATCTGGTTTTGGGTGAACGTTTGTACCAAATTTTGCAGCATGATAAAAAGATGCAACATATTCATTTTAAAATGACACAAGTCAACAGTTTAGAGCCTGATATATTGCGTGAAACGATTGCAGGGCTGCCAAGGGTAATATGAAGAAGTTTATGTATATATTGATCTGTTTAGCTTTATTATGGGTTATAAAGCTAAGCTATGATGTTTATCAAACTTCAGGACAGCTTGAGCAATTACAAAGCGATTTACATCAGAGTGAGCAAAATAATGCTAACTTGAATGATAAAATTGTTGCTGTACAGAGGCAGGTTGTACCAGAAACCACGACAACACCTAAAAATGATACCGATAATGTACCAGTTAATCCTGCACAAGCTGGTATTTCTGCTGTAGTTCTGGTTCGGCAACAGCTTGAATTGATTCAATTTGCTATACAGCAGCAACAATATATTTATGCCTTGGAAAAAATAAATAGCTTGCAGCAAAGTCTGGTACAGTATGAGATCGCGGATGCTTTGAAACATAGTTTAGTTCAGGCGCTGGAAAAAGATAAAATCAGTGTTCAGCAATTTGTAAGCAATCAGCATACCCGGCAAGAGCAGTTTGATGATGTATTAAAGCAGGTCGATAATGCATTAGAGCAAGAGATTAGTCATCAAAATTTAAAGCCAGCAAAATCAGAGTCAAAGTATTTTTGGCAAAAATGGTTCCAGTTTGAATCGGTTGAAAGGCCAAATGCGGAATTAATGAATCGCAAGCTGATTCTAAAAGAAGTTCAACTCCGTATTTTATTGGCACAGCAAGCGTTGTCATATGGCCAGGTTGCTGAGTTTAAAAGTAACATGGAAATCGCAACAAACCGTTTTAAGCAATTACCTGATGAAAATAGTCAGAAACTAGCAAAACAAATTGAAAAATTAAAACATTTGCCTGTTTTACCAACGCCAAAACTTAATGCAACTGCATTATTAGGCTAGGAGTAAAAGATGAAGCAGATTATTTTTGCTTATTTATTGGTAAGTCTTATTATCATCGCTTTTTTTAGTGTTTTTAGTTATGGCTATGGCTCAGGTTATATTTATTTATACTGGAGAAACTGGCAAGTTCAAACGAATGTCTGGGTCTTGCTGATATTTACTCTTTTTGCAAGTTTTGTTTTTCAGATTATATGGCTGTTGTTAAAAAGATATATTTCAAAAGAGCAACGCAAAAAAGAAGATGTTCTGGATTTTAGCAATCTACACCCATATGAGCAGCTAGGAGTGCTTTGGCTGGTTGAAGCAGCACAAGATCAGCCTGATTTTATATTACAGATTTTTGAAAAATCTGGTTTATTGAATCATGTTATTGCAGCTGAACTTTTATATGGGCAAACGAAATATAGTGAGGCATTAGAGAGACTAGAGCAAAGTCCGGCATCGGCATTTGAATTGGCTGAATTACTGCGAATAAAAATATTTCTGGCACAGGAGGATTCTGAACAGGTATTAACACATTTAGAATTTTTAAGTCAGCATGAATTATCGCCATGGTTGCATAATATTGAAAATGCTTATAAATCGTATCTTTCAAAATTATGGGGACAATATGCTGTTCAAAATCCTTGGGGATATTTACGTTCGACTAAAGCGGGGTATTTGGATGAAAATACCAATACACTCTGGCTGCAACAGTTATTAGTACAATTTGATAAAGCAAATCTGGAAGATATTCAGGCTTTACAGCAACGCTATCAATTATTACAAACTTCAATTCCAGATTATAACCATTCAGATAAAATTTTATGGTTAAAACTTATTGCCAGAATACCAGATATGGGATTACAGCATGAAGAGCTGTCTTTAGCATTATTAAATGAACAATTTGATCAAGAAGTATTTTATTTGTGGTTTCAACAACAACTGCTTAAACAAAATCCAGATTATGATGCTGTTGAAAATGAAATAAAATTACTCGAAGATAAATATCAAGGTTTACCAGTGTTAAGTTATGCTAAATGGCATGTATTGATGGCAACACAAAGAGAAAGTGAAGCGAATCAACTGTTAACATTATACCCTGAAAATAATTTTATGAATTATTTAAGAATTCGTTCAACTTTAAATGGTGATCGCGATTTAATTCAGCAGCTAAACATGATTTTTGAAAATGATGCAAATTTTCTGAAATTTAAGATATAGAGAGATAGGAATATGGAACTTACCTTGAACTACCCTATAGTATTAGAGCAAAAAGTCGCATGGGGTGACATGGATGCCTTTGGTCATGTTAATAATGTTATTTATTATCGCTATATTGAAAGTTCTAGAATTTTATATTTCGATGCTTTAAATATTTTTGAAGAAGATATTCTTACAGTTGTTGCATCAAATCAGTGCAAATATTTAAAGTCAGTATTTTATCCTGATATATTGAAAATATATGTGCGTGTTGATGAATTGCGAAATAGTGCCTTTCGTATGTCTTATGTTCTATATAGTAGTCAACAGCAAGATATTGTCGCAAGTAGTGAAGCAGTTATCGTTTGTGTAGATAAAATAAATATGCAAAAGGTATCCATACCTGAACATATTAAACAGAAAATAATTGATTTAGAAAAAACCGCTGGTCATATCT
>NZ_OOGT01000348.1 GCF_900323515.1 Acinetobacter stercoris
AATATTTATAAAGGTAAGTATAATGAAACTAAAGAACAGTGTTTTTTTGATTGCTTCTATTATTGGAATTCCTACTATAGCCCAAGCCGGTAGTGTCGACTTTTTTGCCCAGAAAGGTCAGTCCTATCCTGCAATTGTTGTTAAGTATGCTAAAACAAGTGAAAGAAATTTCCGAACCTTAGCACCAAACAACCTATTTGACCAAAACGGAAAGTTGCTGGTACCTGAGAAGCTTTTTAAAGCTAAAACTCAAACCAGATCTCTTAATACTGATGATGATCCGAACGGACTTCAGCGCTATTATCACATCAGGATTTCAACAGATAAACAATCGGATAGTGTATATATTAACAACCTCTTAAAAAGTTTAGCTAAGCAACCAGAAGTTGAACTGGTTTATCCTGCATCAGACCCTGTACCATTATCTAACGGAGTCTCCCAGAAATTAGCAGCATCCACTCGATCAGCTGCATCGCCTACCACAGAAAAGACTCCGGATTTTACTTCACAACAAGGTTATCTCAATGCTCCAACGTATTTGACAACCCCAAGTTATACTTTAGGGGGGATTAATTGGCAGAATGTCCGCTACAAGGTTGGTGCTCGAGGTGAGAATATTACGGTCATTTCTGCAGAAACTGATCGCTGGAATATCAATCACAGTGATCTTCCTACATCTTATCGAAATTTTGGTACTGAGACGAAGATTGACTATCATGATACTTCATCCGTGGGGATCATGGGAGCAAAGGATAATGGTTTTGGAGTGACAGGAATTGCTAATCAAGCACGTTTTGGTCATCTATTTGCAAGACATTATGATACTTCGTTGCCTTCAATCATTGAGGCAGGTGATGCTTTACAAGCAGGGGATGTAGTACAAATTGGTATGCAAGTTGGAGCAACAGGTATAACTAATTGTTCTAAAACATGTTATGTTCCGATTGAGTATCAACCTGCCTGGTATGATGCAATTAAGACATTGACTGATAAAGGAATAATCGTAATTCAAGCTGCTGGCAATGGAAATGTTAATTTAGATAGTCCAGATTTCAAGAAAAAGTTTGATGTCAGTAATAGAGACTCTGGAGCGATTATTGCAGGTGCTGTATGTGCAACTGATGGTAAAAAAGCATCTTTTTCATCTTATGGTAAGCGTGTCACCTCAGCGAGTTGGGGGTGCTGGGATGTAGTTTCTACGACGACGAATAATGTAGCAGTAGATCTATATAATGGTGGGGATAATGACCAATATACCAAGTCTTTTGCAGGGACATCATCAGCCAATCCAATCATAGCAGGGGCAGCAGCAAGTTTGTCAGGTTATGCAAAAGCTAGAAGATTAACGTTAACACCACGTGAAGTGCGAACAATTTTAGCAAGTACAGGTACTAGTTTAAAAGGATCGGATGGTCGCACCAGTGATTCAGCAGTAATAGGTACTCAACCTGATCTTGTTCGTGCATTTGCAAGTGTGGATCAAAAGTTGAGAGGAGTTGGAATAAATCCTGCCATTAAGCGTCGTTAAGTTTGTTGATTTGTGAGTTTTATAGCTAATTTTTTCAGATAGAGTATTATCGGTAAAGGTGATGTTATACCAATAAAAAAATTCTTTCTATACATATAAAGATCATGAAAAAGCTCATGGAATGTGGGCTTTTTGATCATTTTTAATTCAAATCAATATTGACACAAGTTTAATTTTGAAGAGAATAAATTTAAAATTAATTTGATTGACAGCTCGGAATAGACGGCGACCCATTTCGAAAGCTCACCTAAAAGTGGGCTTTTTGCTTTTGTACTATCGTAGCGTAGAAATTGATAGAATTTGATAGTGCTAAGTCATTATGTTTAAGCTTGAGAATACGTTTAAAATTCCTTTTGAATTATATTTATAAGCAATTTTTATTAAGTCAGCTACTCTGGGAAATTATTAATTTTAATATTTTGTTAATTAAAATTAAATAATAAGCATTAATTT
>NZ_OOGT01000229.1 GCF_900323515.1 Acinetobacter stercoris
TTATTAAATATAATATTCAAAAATAAAGGTAAGACTTGCTTACCTTTATTTAAATTCAACTATGTAATTTCTTTTTTAAAGATTATCGTCTCTTGGACATCAAGTTTACGGGCTAAAACAAACATGCACACAAGTGCTATTACGATACATGGGAACATAGACAAGAGTACTCCAGAAGTTCCACCACCAGTATTTAAAATTTGACCTGCTACAGCCGGTCCAACCATTGCACCAATGCGACCTACCGCATTTGCAGCACCCACGCCCTGACCACGATGTTCAGTAGGATAAGCAAAACTACTAAACGCATAAGAAACACCATTACTTCCGATCAAAAAGAAGCCTGTAAATGCTGCTGCAAGATACATGATCATTAATGTTGGCGCACTATTCATAAATATGAGTCCAGTCAGGATACCAATGTAGACTATCCCGATCACAACCGATTTATTCCACTTATCAATCAAACCTGTAAATAAAAGTGTGCCTATAGTTGCACCTATCTGAAAATAAACCTGAGCCATACTTCCTTGTTGTTTGGTAAATCCAAGTTCAACAAACAACGATGGCAACCAACTTAACATGATGTACAACACCATCGCAGTAAAGAAGCATCCTCCCCATAATAAAATGGTTCTCGATGTCTGCTTATTACTAAATAATGCCAGTGAGTAACTGATATTTTTAATACGAGTCTGAACCTGAGCGTATTCTTTTGACTCAGGTAAGTACTTGATCATAAATGGCACAACTACTAATGGAATAATCCCGCCAGCATAAAAAATAAGTTTCCAGTTATTAGATGAATCCATTGCCGCCCAAAGTGAAATAAGTATTGCACCTATAGGCATACCACAATACATCATACCTACGGCTTTACCTTTATTTTCAGCAGAACTGGATTCAGAGGCCAATGCAATCAGGTTAGGCAATGCAGCTCCAAATCCTAAACCGGCCATAAATCGAACCACGAGTAAACCGGTAAAATTTTGTACAAAAACAATAGAAAGTGTAAATACTGCAAATAAAACTACCGCAGCAATTAATACCTTTTTACGTCCAATCTTATCAGCATAGTATCCACCAATAATGGTTCCAGGAAGCAAACCAAAAATTCCAATACTAAATAAAAGTCCCAGTTGTGCTGAATCAAGTTGAAAATGCTGCTTAATAGATGTTGCTGCTACTCCAATCGCCTGTATATCAATTCCTTCAATTAAAGCGATTAGGAAACAGATCACAATAGTAAAATTCATTGTGCTATTTTTCATACGGAAAATCCTTTTCTACTTCTTTTAAAACTTCCATGTGTAATCAATCCCGATACGAAGTTCATTATCAGGCTTAAACGAAGCTATAGGAGCAAAATCATTATCATAAATGGCGTAACGGGTCCGGATACTCAAGCCATGTAAATATCTGACATGTTCAGGCACGGTATACTGGAGATCAAATGCCCATTCATCTTCTTTGAGATCAGTTCCACCCAATTTTGGCAGATGGATATTGTCACCACGGCTATAACGTACGGCAAATTTCATACCTTCAATGAATTGTTTTAAATCGACGTCATAGCGCAGGCTCCAAACCTGCTCTTTAGGATTCAGGAAGTCTGTACTTACACCATCAAGAAAAAACAAGACTTCCCCGCCATATAAGTAAGGAAAACCAGTTTTACCAGAGCTGTTTAACATACCAACTGAAAATGTATGTGGGCCTGTACGTAGTCCAAAATTACCTGCAAAAAGCGTATTGTCTACAGGACCCGCCAGTTTTTTCCCATCTGTACCACTATGATAAATTTTTAGATCAGTTAAAAAATTCCACTGATCATTTATCCTTGAATTGCTTTTTGCCATGATAAGTCCCTGACGATATAAATCAGTTACATCTGCTGCATAAGCACCAATTAAATTATCTTTATCAAAGTTATACTGAAAACCACCATAAAACATATTGTCCGTCGTTGCAGGTAAGAACTTACCATTTGCACCAGAGATTTTTATATTTTCATAATTACTTGAATCACGCTGGTTAACTTTGTCCAGCCAACCTAAAGTAATCAATGTGTTATCTATATCCTTACTCTGTATTTCAACCCCTCTAAAAGTTTGCGGTAATAATCTGGCTCTTGATGAAAACACTACAGGTGTAAAGGGCATCAATGTCCCTGCTTTTAACTCGGTCTGACTATATTTTACTTTTCCTGTAACACCGATTTTTCCATAAGCATCAGCTGCTTCATGCGTATATTTATTTACAGGTAAAATCTGTGCACCCGTTTCATTTGAGTCAGCATGCAACTTAAAACCCGCCATAGCCTGCATGTCTAAACCGAAACCAATTTTCCCTGATGTATAACCAGACTCAACTGTAAATACAAAACCTTGTGCCCACTCTTTTAAAGCAGGAACACTAGATATTTCTGTATAATTCCGATCATAATAATAGTTACGTGTCCAAAGGCTGGCTTTTGTATCCTCAATAAAATCATTGGCAAAAGCATTGCTTGAAGAGACTAACATTCCTAGAAGAATCTTCTTTTTCATTAACATTTCCTTGTTAAATGTGACTTACAACAACTTTTTTAAATATTTCCTTAAATCATCCTGATTGTTTTGCATATAAAACTTAGTTTTATTCGTTTTTTAAACAAATAAAAAAGACCCTTCATATCAAAGAGTCTTTTCTGGGTCTTCTATAAATCTAAAACCAATATTTTTGTTTTGGAGCGAGAACAGCACGGAGTGAAAATCTTATTTGAAGCATGCTCCTCATCTGTTAAAAACATATCCCTATGCTCTGGTTCTCCTTCCAGAATATTTGTTAAACAAGTACCACAAATTCCTTGTTCACATGAAACGGCTATTTCTATTCCACACTTTTCCAGTGCTTCGGTAATACTTTGATTTACTGCAATCGGAATGAGTTCACCAGTAGATGCAATTTTTACCGAAAACTCAGTATTCTCCTCATCACTTGCTGCTGAGTCAGCAGTAAAATGTTCTTTATGTAGATGATCTTTTTGCCAATGATGCTTTTCAGCCATTGTAAAAATAAAATCCATAAATCCATTTGGTCCACAAACATAAAGATGTTTGCTGGATTCAAATTTACTTAAAATTTTATTCACATCCAGTTGATTCTGCGGATCATCTTCTATATGAAAATGAATTTCTTCCGAAAATTTTGATTCTAGAATATCTTTGAAGGCAATCGCATTTTCATTGCGCACAAAATAATAAAATTCAAAAGGTATATTTTCACGCTTTAGTGTATGTGCCATTGATAAAATTGGGGTAATTCCAATTCCACCTGCAAATAAAAGTGCTTTATTGGTATTTTGATGTACAGGAAATAAGTTTCTTGGCTCACTGATTTCTATACGATCACCAACTTTAAATTGCTGATGAATAAAGGATGAACCTCCTCGGGAATGATCATCCTCAAGCACACCAATGATATAGTGATTCTTTTCTGAACAACAGTTTGCAATCGAATATTGTCGAATTAGACCATTTCCCAAAACTATATCAATATGGGATCCTGCTGTGAATGAAGGCAAATCTCTGCCATCTTCAGTAATTAATTCAAAACTACGAATATTAGGTGTCAAATCTTTAATAGATTTTATTTGAACGTACATACATAAATTCCATTTTACGACTTAGTTTTCATAAATCGTTTTCCTTTCACATCTCGTTATAAACCAGATATATGGAAGGAAATTAGTTACGTTTTTACTTGCCAGATCCGTGAACTGCAAAAAATTTTGCACCTTCCATTTTTTGACCGACAGCAGCCTCATAATCAAGGCGAACGTCTTCAGGCTGACCAGCTTGACCAAAAAAATCTTTCAAATAAGGGCCCAATAGTGGATGTTCCCCTAATTCTTTGCGTGGTAAACCATTAATCAGTTCATCACGACATGCAGAAGGAAGAACAACATCTTTATTAATGTCTTTATCAAAAATTAGTGCTTTAGGAACAAAATCAGGGGTATTTTTGAGTTTATCCAGTTCGTCAAAGAAACGACGGCGTAACATTACAATTCCACGGTCACTTTGCCCAAGATTTTCACGAGTACGATCAGTGATCGTGCCTTGTCCAACCCAAACGACAAAATCCTGATTTGCTACATGTGAAGTAATCCAACGACCAGTTCTTGGGTCACGAATTGGTCCGTACCATGATGGAATTTTCTCTTGCTGATAAGGCTCTTGTTCTGTCGGAACACGGCTGAAAATCCAGAGTACACTAAGTGTATTTTCATCATCAACAGGCACACGCCATTCAAAATGATGACCTAGATAGAATCCATTTGGCCATAATGTTACTCGCCCCACTGTCCACATAGGATTGTTTTCATCTTCCTCGCCACGCAAACGGCGATAAGTAAATCCATACTCGAACTCATCAAATTCGAGTTTCAAATGAGTCGGAACATATGGACCATTTGAACCAGATTGACGTATGGACCAGTTGTTATGAGTCCACTCGAAATGAACTGGGTCGATTGAGTTTTCCTGACATTGAAACCAGTTGCATGGCAGTTCAGCAAAAACAGCTTGCGCAAATCCATTTTTATAATTAAATAAATCCCAATCTGGAAGTTCCGGGACTGGCTCAGGTCCCATATAAATCCATAACATCCCTGCTTTTGCTTTTACTCGATAAGATTTAATTTTGATACGTTTGCACATACGTGCAGATGGATCACAGACTTGTTCAAAAGGTTGTTCAATACATTGACCTGTTTCATCAAAGCGCCAGCCATGGTAGCTACAACGTATTCCATTATCTTCGACATATCCGTAAAGCATGTCTGCACTACGGTGTGGGCAATGTCGATCTACAACACCATAGTTTCCGCTGAGATCTTTATATAAAACCAAGTCCTCACCCATAATGCGAATAGGTTTTATAGCATTTTCAGTAAACTCGCTTTCACCTGCAATTGGGTGCCAATACCGACGTAGATATTCACCCATTTCCGTTCCAGGTCCAACTTTAGTTAATCTCTCATTTTTTTCTTCCGTGAGCATGACTATCTCCTAAGCTAAATCGCATTTTGTTTTATATACAAAACAATGTTTATATTTTATGTCATAAATTTAGCGATTAAAAATTAACTTGTCAAAATAAAAAAGGGATTTTATTTTTTAAATGAAAAAATTCGAGTGTAATATTATGATATTTCAATAAATTTAATTAACTTTCATAATAAAAATGCAGCCAATGTACCACAACTATGCACCTTTTGTTCTTTTAGCTAAATCTGTCGCATGTGACATTGTTATTCCCCAAATAGTCATTAATATTATAAAAATTAGTCTTAGCATTTTATTTCTATCTCTATGCCTGTTTTTTATTCAAACCTTTTTCTAAACACTTCATAAAAATAAATAGATACTAAAGGCAAAGGCTTTGTTATATAAACATTAATAAGCAAATGACTTAACAATAACGTTTAAAATTCAACACATTGAAATATTTCAACTATATATTTATAAAATAAAGTACATTTCACCTGTAATAAAATCTACCTGACAGTACTCGCATCTTTATTTCCATAACTCCAATAAAAGTATTGCGAAAATGGTCCAACCCTGACTTGCAAATATGAATATGACAAATAGTTTGGTTTTTCTATTAATTTGAAATTTAGTTTATATTTTTCAGATTGGTAATCATTAATATCTTTATAAAACTCTATTTCATCATTTGGAATAAAGTAATACAAACTAACTGTTTTATTCGCTGGTATTGTTATTGATTTATCTTCTGG
>NZ_OOGT01000246.1 GCF_900323515.1 Acinetobacter stercoris
AAATATAGATAATTAAATAAATAGCTTTTTATAATTTTATAGTAGAGTAAAGCATAATATAGCAATTGCATATACTTGTTTTTAAAACTTTTAGTCAAAAATATTTTTATTATTCACCTAAATTTATCAAATAGATTTTTTTAAACAATTAAAGTTCAATACAAAAAAACGCCCCGAAGGGCGTTATAAGACTTGATCGTTTATAAATCAAACATCTAAAAAGTCAGGTTGTTCTTCTTCATCTTTTTCTTCAATAGGTGCTGCATTTGAGGTTGTCAAAAGTTGTTCTCGAATGATTTTTTCAATTTCAGCAGCCATTTGAGGGTTTTCTTCCAGATGACGAATGGCATTGTTCTTACCTTGACCAATTTTGTCACCTTGATATGAATACCATGCACCTGCTTTCTGAATGATATCTTGAGCTACTGCCAAGTCAACTAACTCACCTAGCTGGTTGGTTCCTTTACCATATAAAATTTGGAAAATAGCTTCACGGAAAGGAGGTGCCATTTTGTTTTTGACGACTTTAACTTTGGTTTCTGAACCAATAATTTCATCACCTTCTTTGACTTGTCCAATACGACGAATATCTAAACGTACAGAAGCATAGAATTTAAGAGCATTACCACCAGTTGTGGTTTCTGGGCTACCAAACATTACACCGATTTTCATACGGATCTGGTTAATGAAGATCACCATACAGTTAGAACGTTTGGCATTACCTGTGATTTTACGAAGCGCCTGACTCATCAATCGGGCTTGTAAGCCCATATGAGAATCGCCCATTTCGCCCTCAATTTCAGCTTTTGGAGTTAGTGCTGCAACTGAGTCGACAACAATCATGTCGATAGCACCAGAACGGACTAACATATCAGCAATTTCAAGTGCTTGTTCACCATTATCTGGTTGAGAGACCAAAAGGTTGTCAATATCAACGCCAAGTTTACGTGCATATTGAGGATCTAGGGCATGTTCAGCATCAATAAATGCACACGTACCACCTGCTTTTTGACATTGTGCAATTGCCTGTAATGTCATTGTGGTTTTACCTGAAGATTCTGGACCATAGATTTCTACGATACGACCTTTTGGTAAACCGCCAATCCCCAATGCAATATCTAGTGTTAATGAGCCAGTTGATACTGATTCAACAGCCTGAACTGAATTATCACCTAAGCGCATAACCGTGTTTTTACCAAATTGTTTTTCAATCTGGCTAAGGGCAGCATTTAACGCTTTACTTTTGTTCTCATCCATCTCGTAACCTCAAAACGATGTAATTATCACTATTCACTAAAGTGGATGTCTTTAAATTAAGTCTCTCGTCCACGGCAGCTATAGTGACAGAAAATGAAAGTCTGTACTATATTTAATTGTATAGAAGCGACATGATATGACGCTCAAATTTAATCATCATTATACGACCAATGCTGGTCAAATTGCTGATCATTCTCTTGTTTAAATTTACTGATTTGTCGGCGATCTTTTTTACTTGGCCTATGTTCAGGTCGAGCCAGATTATGCAGTTTTCTTTGCGTACTGATCAATTCACGACGGGCAATGCTAACCTCAGTTTCTTCATAGAGTTGTTGAGCAATCGGGGCAGGTCCCCGTACATCTGAAAGTGCCTTGATGATAACAGTTTTTCTGTCGATCCCTTGTTGAATCGTTAGCTCCATCCCAACACGTATTTCTTTGGAAACTTTAACCCGCTCATTGTTGTGATGAACTTTTCCACCTTCAATTGCATCTTTTGCAATCGAACGGGTTTTAAAAAAACGTGCAGCCCATAACCATTTATCTACACGCATTGCTTCTATAGGTGGGCGTTCAAGCTGTTTTGGCATCGAGTTCCTTCTGGTATTGATCTAAATAAGGCAAAAGCTCAGTAAGATTTAAGATTGCAGGATATTCCATTTCTAGCGCATTTTTAGCGGCTTTTAACGTAGATGGTTGCAAGATAGTAATGAGATTTTCAATTCCAAAATTTGCAGCACCTTTGAGCACAGGGACTGTGTCATCGATCAGAAAAGCTTGTCGTGGCTCGAAAGGATGCTGTTGTTGAACGATCTGCCAGAACTCAACAAACTCTTTAGAATATCCAATTTCTTCACTACTGATAATTACTTCAAAATAAGGGCGTAAATCGACGTTTTCAAGTTTTAACTTTAAACTTGCACAATCAGCATTGGTCATTAGCCAGCATTTGTAACCTTGCGCTTTAAGTTGTTCCAATAGTTCAAAACAACCTTGACGCGGCTGGATTCGATCCTGAAATTCATACTGTAACGCTAAAACATTCACACCAACTTTCGATGTCCAGTAGTCAGATGAGTACCAGGATAGTGTATGCTTATGCTCTTGATAAAATGCATGCAAAATTGCATGACTTTGTTCTAAAGAACATTGATGTGTAGTAGCATGACGTTCTGGTAGTTTTTGATTCCAGATTAAATCATCGAAAGCGAGATCGAGTAGAGTGCCATCCATATCAAACATCAGGATGGGCTTATTTACAAAATCGGACATAAAATAGGTTTAAATCAATGTTTATAACAACTCAAGCACCGCAGGATGAACAAATTCTTAAATTAACTCCTGTGATGGCGCATGCGAGTCAGATCCTTTTAGAAGAATACCAAAATTATAGTGCTGGGCGCGAGTTTAATATTGATGAAAAGGAAGATAATTCGCCTGTTACCCAAGCAGATCTGAAAGTGAACCGCTTTTTAATTCAGCAGCTTGCTGAATTAACACCAGAAATTCCTGTGTTATCAGAAGAAAGTGATTATTCTGAGAGACATGCATGGAATACTTGCTGGATGCTTGATCCTCTGGATGGAACTAAAGAGTTTATACATGAACGTGATGAGTTTACGATTAATCTGAGTTTAATCGAAAATCACCAAACTGTTTTTTCCCTGATCGCTGTGCCTTGTGAGCAGGTGATGTATGTTGGTTATCTGACAGAACTACCTTATAAATATTCCTTTAGTCAGGGGGCTTGGGAACGATATACAAAATATAAAGATTGTGAATCGGATGCGATACAAGTTGGACTGAGTCACAGCAGCAAGAATCCTAAATATCAGCAATATATTGATTATATTGAACGGGAAAATCCTGTCATTCGCCGAGAAGCAGGTAGTGCTTATAAATTTTGTATGATGCTAGAGGGGGAGATTGATATTTATCCCCGTTTTCATCCTACATCAGAATGGGATACGAGTGCAGGGCAGGGTTTGTTAGAAAGCATAGGTGGTGGCCTATTAAGTCTGGATGCCGAACCATTTACTTATAATCAGCGTGACACAGTTTTAAATGATGGTTTTATTGCATTTCGTGACAAGGAAAGTCAGGAAATCGCATTGGATGCCTTAAGAAACATTACATTATAAGATTGAGACTTTTACCCTACATGCTATAGTTGTGATGTAATAAAGATTAAATACAGAGATGATATGGCGCTTGAATTACTGCCACAAAGTATGTTTAAAGCAATTGATTTATTGCCTGATAGCAATACACCTGTGACGCTATTTACGCGTCATTCAATTCGTGAACTGGTTGATGGTCAGGGTTTGGCTGGCTATGATTTACAATTGACATCTCAGGGGCGCGATTTAGCTCAAGCCTGGGGAGCGTATCTCATAGATAATACTGATCGCGTCATTCAACACTGTATTTCTAGCCCTATTCAGCGATGTGTTGATACTGCAGCATTAATGATTCAGGGAGCCGATGCAATTTCTGTTGAGAATAATACACATCGTATTGAAATTATAGAGCAAGGACTTTTAGTTGAACCGGGTAGTTTTGTTCTGGATATCAAACAAGCAGCTCCTTATTTCAAAAAACAGGGAGCGATAGGTTTTATAAATAGTTTTGTGCAAAAGGCCTTGCCTGGAATGAAGCATCCCATTACAGGGGTAATCGATGTTCTTGAGCTGATCTATAATACTCACCCTATCCATCGTAATGGCTTAAGTCTTGCAGTAAGTCATGATACGATTTTAGCGGCAATTATTGCTGTGATTTCAGGACGGAATCAGGTAGATAAGTCTGATTGGCCACAAATGATGGAGGGTTTATTTGTCTGGTTTGAAGGCGATAATTTTATCGATAGCAAATTAAAATGGATCTGGCGTGGTCAAGTAAGTGAATTGAATATTAGAGAGTTTCAAAAACTAGATGATTGATCTGTAAAGTTATTTTAAAAAGATATGCTAACTTGCTTGTTATTGGATTGATTCCGCCAATACTTCTGGGAAAATTCCAGACTGTGCTTTATTTTTTGATAAAGTTCTGGATGATGAGTCAGGTTTTCCAGTCCTTTAAAGTAAATAATAATTTCTGATTCTGGAAACCAGCTAAAATCACGCATACATTCATCTAAGGCATCATAGTTAAATCCGAAATAATCAGGGAATTGTAGCTGTTTATATAGGTATTTTAAAAAAGCTTTGTCTGTATGGATGTGTTTAAGATCAATTGAAATAATTCTCTTTGAAATCATTGAAATATCCTAAGCTCATATTGTTTTTATATTATGTTGAAATAGTTTGAGTGAAAATCATATTTGATTTTCACTCAATCAAGATCATATTTTAGCTTTTAGTCTATGATCAAAGTCTAATAAATTTATACTCAGACCATCATCATTTAAAGGCCATATAGCAGTATTTACCGGGACAGACTGTTGATGAATGCGGCTATATTTATCTGCGGCAATTAATGTTGCGATATCATGATCTGGAATACTATAGGCGTCTACAACATCAGCAGGATAATGTGTGCGTGCATAAAACTCTGCTTCCGTTTCACCTGCATGTAACGCAAATATTTTTTCAACGGCAGGTAAATAAACACCATAACCCAGCCATGAATCTACACCTTGTGATGCCTGAATCTCAGCTGTACCTTTCATATTGGAAATGACTTTACCTAAGACATCTTTTTCACCTTTTGAAGTGAAGTATTCAATATATTGTTTTTCAGTTTCCTGAAATTTTTCTATTGTTGGTAAAAACTTATTAATCATCATCAACCCCAAGTTAAATAATTAGAATTTGTGATGACCTAAACAGAATTTGTCTGGTCTGATACACCTTAGCACCATATTGGATGCTTTCATCATTTTTTTTATAAATTAAAATATTATCGTGAAATATGATGGTTTCAACATGTATGGAAGAAGATATCTAT
>NZ_OOGT01000190.1 GCF_900323515.1 Acinetobacter stercoris
GTCATAATCTAATTGTAATATTTCATTTTCTTGTCACATTTTTTACGATTTTATTGACTTGTTTTGTACGACATTTCATGTCGCCAGATTCATCTTGTCACCTTTCCTTTAAGTTAAAATATCAGTGCCTGATCTCTGATCATCACCTCAAAGTAGTAGCTTAACTCTGTCAAGTTACAGTAGAAATAATTAACATTAAAAAAGGAAAATAAGATGAAGCAAACGCTCACTACGCCACAATGGCATGAAACGTATTTAAGAATGGTTGGATCAACCAGTACCATTAGCCTACTCATTAGCATGAGTGGTTTTTTTATTTATCTTTTATTACATCAAATTCCACAGCTATTTATTATTCAGAGTCTAATCAATAGTATTAGTATCATTTCCTTTGCAATCCTAATCTTACAAACGATACGCTCAATGTATCACAGCTATCATATTCCACTGATCATGAGCTGTCGTCACCCCTATCAAAAGATTATTTTTGTCTGTAGTAGTATTTCGATGGTTTTGATTATCCTGACCTCTTTCTGGCTCAGTATCACACAATTATTAGCTCGAAATATAATATTGTAAAAGAGACCTTCTACAGATCTCTTTTACCCACATATCATTGATTTGGCTGTATTTCTGGTAAAGAAATAGTCTTTTTACGATATTTTAATGCATACATTACAAATAGTGCCAGCAACCAGACAGGTATCAGTAACACTGCAATGCGCATATCGGGTGTCAGGCTCATTACAATTAAAATAAAGAACACAAAAGCAATCGTTAAATAATTACTCCACGGGCTTAATATGCTTTTAAAGCTGGTGATTTGATGTTCATTTTTCATTGCCTTGATAAATTTTAAATGGGTAATAGAGATCATTAACCAGTTAATTACCAATGCAGATACAACCAGCATCATCAGCAGCTCAAATGCCTTACTGGGCACAGCATAATTAATCAATACACAAATTGCAGTTACCGCAGAAGACACTAAAACAGCATTAACAGGAATACCGCGTTTATTCACCTTTTTAAGGAAATCTGGCGCATTTCCTTGTTCAGCCAGACCATGCAACATACGGGTATTACAGTAAATACAACTGTTATAAACTGAGATTGCTGCAACCAAGACTACAAAATTCAGTACATTTGCCACACCCTGACTATTCAGCGATTGAAAAATCAATACAAAAGGACTACCACCTTGTGCAACCTGATTCCAGGGATAAAGACAAAGTAAAATCCCGATTGCGCCAACATAGAAAATCAGGACACGATATACAATTTGATTGACTGCTTTAGGAATGGTTTTTTGCGGATTTTTTGTTTCAGCAGCAGTGATTCCGATCAATTCCAGACCACCAAAAGCAAACATGATCACAGCCATTGCCATCACAAAACCATGAGCACCATTTGGGAAAAAACCACCAAATTGCCATAAATTTTGCACACTTGCCTGTGAACCTGCATTACCACTGAAAAGTAAATATGCACCAAACAAAATCATACTTATAATGGCAGCAATCTTAATAAATGAGAAAATAAACTCTGTCTCACCAAAGAATTTCACATTAATCAGGTTAATACCATTAATCAAAACAAAGAAAAATAATGCAGTAACCCAAGTTGGGATTTCTGGCCACCAAAACTGTACGAATGTACCTATTGCACTTAGTTCAGCCATGCTCACCAATACATACAGTACCCAGTAATTCCAGCCAGACATGAAACCAGCCATTTTACCCCAATATTTATTGGCAAAATAACTAAATGAACCACTTACGGGCTCATGTACAACCATTTCACCCAGCTGTCGCATAATTAAAAATGCAATCACCCCTGCCAAGGCATATCCGAGCAAGACGGAAGGCCCAGCCAGTTTAATGGTTTGTGAAAGTCCAAGAAAAAGTCCCGTTCCGATTGCACCACCTAGTGCAATTAATTGTATATGTCGGTTTGACAATTCCTTTTTTAGTGTCTGATTATTTTGACTATCCATAACAACTCCAATAGCACTGTCATTTCCTTTACAGTGTTCTTTCCATCGGTGAAAGGGAGCAGAACATCAGCAATAAGAATAAGCAGATGTTCCATTTTTTATTCAAGGTTGAATCCTAAAAAGGGAAATGTAGTCCTTACATTTCCCAATGACTTAAATCGCGTCTTTACATGGAGCAAATTGAGGAGGTGTTTTTAATTTGCGATAAGCCAAGTCACCATAATCATAACGAGCAACAACATCAGCAAACTTTTGTAAGGCAAGCGGAGCATCCATCGCTGGGAGCTTTAATTCAATCAATGCAAGACCATCATAGTTTGAAACTTTATCTAATGTGTTTTGCAGCTCTCCAGCAGTTTCAACAACAAAAGTGTCATAAGCTCCTTTGCCATTGAATACATTGATCATCTCTGTATATTTCCAGTTCTGGATATCGTTATAGGTAGAGTTTTCACCTAAAATCAGGCGCTCGATCGTATAACCACCATTGTTCAAAACAAAAATAACCGGTTTTAAATCATGGCGAATAATAGTCGATAACTCTTGCATGGTAAGCTGTATTGAACCATCACCAATAAATAAGACATGACGTCGTTTTGGCGCTGCAAACATACTGCCTAGTAACGCAGGTAGCGTATAACCGATAGATCCCCAGATGGGTTGAGCAATATATTTAGCTGTTGTTGGCAAACGAATACCTGAAAGTGCAGTATTAGAAGTACCTACTTCACCGATAATGACATCATCTTCTTTCAAAAACTGGCTAACATATTTCCACAATATGTCATGTGATAATTTTCGTGATGAAGCAAATTGTTCAACTTTCTTCTCAGTCGGTTCCAATGTCGGTTTTGATACTTTTCGAATCGCGACTTGTTCCATGATCTGTGTTAAAAGTTCAGTGATATCAATTCCAGGAAAATTTTGATTAAAAATATTAACATCATATTGTTTAATCTCAATAAAATGTTCTGGTTGGATATTATGAGTAAAATATGCCGATCCCACATCCGTAAAGCGTGGCCCAATTCCAATCAAACAGTCTGAATTTTCTATTAAATTTTTAACAGATGGCTGACTCGCAACTCCAACATATACACCTGCAAATAATGGTGAAGATTCATCCATAATATTTTTAGCTGTACATAAGGTCGCAAAAGGAATTGAACATTTTTGAGCTAAATCCATTAATAAATCTGTCACATTAAAAATCTGCGCTTCATTATCAATTAATAGCGCTGGTCGCTCTGCTTTTGCTATCGCTTTAACAATTTTATTCACCGCATCATCGAGTAATTCTGGATCACTTTTCGGTTGAATCAAATTTAAAGGTTGCTCGTTTACTTCAATTTTTATATGTGTAATATCAGAAGGTAACTGAATATGCACAGGTCGACGCTCAATAAAGCATTGGCGTAAAACACGATCAATCTCTGAAGCTGCATTTGCTGGGGTCAATCTGGTTTGTGCTACAGTGAACTCTTTCATACAGTTCATGATATTGTCATAATTACCATCAACCAATGTATGGTGTAAAAGTGCACCTTGCTTTACCGCATGTAAAGGTGGAATTCCTGAAATATGAACGACTGCAACATTTTCAGTATAGGCACCCGCAATACCATTGATTGCGCTCAGATCACCTACACCATATGTGGTCGCAAGTGCTGAAAAACCGTTAATTCGTGCATAACCATCAGCAGCATATGCCGCATTGAGTTCATTACAGTTTCCGACAAACTCCAAATCCTGCTCTGCTTCTACCTGTTCTAAATAAGATAAATTAAAATCACCAGGCACACCAAAAATATGATAAATACCAAGCTGTTGTAATCTTTTATTTAGATACCGTCCGATTTCTATTAACATATTCACTTTCCTTTACATTATTATCATCCTTTATAAAAATAATATTGCATTTCATTTTTAGATTTCATGCATAATAGAAACCGTTTTAAGGATAAATACAAGTTTTGTGTATCATAAAAGGATTTTATGCAATGGATAAGTTCGATTGGCAAATCATACAAGCCCTACAGAAAAACGGACGCCTCACCAATCAGGAAGTTGGAGACATGATCGGATTATCTGCCTCACAATGCTCTAGGCGAAGGCAATTACTAGAACAAAAAGGTATCATTTTAGGTTATACAGCCCGCATTCACCCACAGGCTTTAGGCATCGAAATCACAGCCATGGTACATGTCAATTTAAGTACACATGGTGCCAAATCCAAACAGGACTTTCAGGACCTCATTGAAGCTGAAGACCAGATTCAGGAAGCATTTTCACTTAGTGGCGATGCTGATTACATTTTAAAAGTTGTAGCAGAAAATCTGGAGCAACTCTCTCACTTTGTCACAGAAAAATTATTAGCTTATGACTATATAGGACATATAAAGTCCTACATTGTTTTAAAGAAATTTAAAGAACAGAATCATATTATGATTCGCCCGAAACTCAGTACTTATTGAGTTCGTATCACTTAATTTCCATGTTCAGGTTGTTGAAAAAATCCCATGTATTTTTACAACAGCTTGTCTGTATTGCATTGAAATTTATTTAAAAACTTATCTATATTAAAAAGAAAAGGTCGCAATTGCGACCTTTTCTTTTTAACCATAAAAATACTTAATCAATCGCAGGAGTATAGGTGCCTGCTTGAATTGGAGCCTTGATACGTTCGGCTTCAGCCAAAACCAAATCAAGCAAGTTTTTCACATTTTCCAATGTTGCAACTGGACTTAATGTAGTCATTTTCAACGACTGAACATTGCCAACCTTTGTTACCCCGATATTTGCCTCACCACGTGCAAACAATTCATCTGCAACGTTTTGGTTTAAAGTATCAAGCAATTCAGCCGGATAACCTTCTGGAACTACACGGAACAATACTGAAGCAAACTGTGGTTCAACTAAAAGTTCTAAGCCGGGAGTTGCTTTAATATAATCTGTAACTTCACGAGTCAGCTCCACACCATGATCGATCATAGAACCATAAAGTTCTTCACCAAGTGCTTCCACTGTCATCCAGAGTTTTAAAGCATCAAAACGGCGAGTCGTTTGCAATGATTTAGAAACAAGGTTTGGTACGCCATGCTCTTCATCATAAGCAGAGTTTAAATATTCTGCTTCATAATGCATAAAACGATAGTTTGCAGGATCTTTTAGCAAGAATGCACCACAAGAAATCGTTTGGAAATAATGCTTATGGAAATCAAGAGTGACTGAATCAGATAATTCAATACCATCAAGCATTGAGCGATGGTCATTTGACAGAATCAACGCCCCGCCCCATGCTGCATCGATATGCATCCATGCGCCATACTTGCTGGTGATTTCACGAATCTGTTTCAAAGGATCAATCGCACCAGCATCTGTTGTACCCGCTGTTGCAACAACACATGCCACGATTTTGCCTTCTGCCTGCAAATGTGCCATGGTTTTTTCCAAGGCATCTACATCCATTTGAGCATTATCATTTACTGGCACAGTAACTACAGACTGGAAACCCATACCCATCATAGCCATGTTCTTTTGCACAGAAAAATGTGCATTTTCAGAACAGATAACTTTCACTTTTTTCAAAGCATCAGCAGGAATACCATCGCGCTGAACTGACCATTCCTGACCGTTTTCATCTTTGTAGTTTTTTGCAATACATGCATCACGAGCAAGAAGAACCCCCATCAAGTTTGATTGAGTTCCACCAGAGGTAAAAACTCCTGCCTCACCTTTGCCATAACCCACTTTTTGACGAAGCCAGTCGATCAACTGTACTTCCATCAAAGAACCTGCCGGGCTTTGATCCCATGAGTCCATTGACTGGTTTGTAGCATTGATAAAAACTTCAGCAATCTGGCTTGCCACCATCGTTGGACAATGCAAATGTGCTAAAGAATGCGGATGATGAACTTTTAAACTTTTATTCAGGAATAAATCTGTCATACGGTTAACAGATTTATCCAGACCTATACCTTGTTTGGATGGGTTAAAAGAAATCGCTGAGCGCAACTCTTTAATACTTCCACCTGTATACATTTTGTCGTTTTGCAACCATGCAGAAACGGCTTTAACCGCTTCAGCCATTGCTGACTCATAGTCAGCAATGGACTGGGCATCATTGCAGAGTAACGCTTTACGATGTTCTGCAAAATCAACCATTATTGAGCGCCTCGAACAGCAACCAAAGCTTCTGCAATTGCAGCACGAATACGGGCAATCGCTTCAACACATTCTTCTTGAGTAATGATCAATGGACAAAGTAAACGGATGACCGTACCACCTCGACCACCTTTTTCAAGCAATAATTTATGATCAAAACATGCAGTTTGAATTGCAGCAGCCAATTGTGAATCCGCGGGGTATGCACCGAGATGATTTGGTTGTTGACGCTCATCAACAATTTCAAAACCGATCATCAAGCCACGACCACGTACATGACCAATACATGGGAATTCCTGTGCCAGTTTTTTCAATTCAGCCTGAATGAAATCACCACGTTCTTGTGCATTTTGTGCAAGATTTTGCTCTTTGATCACATTCAAAGTTGCAAGACCTGTACCCATTGCCAGCTGGTTACCACGGAAAGTCCCCGTGTGACCTGCTGGTTGCCAAGCATCAAATTTACGCTTAATACCTAGAACAGCAAGCGGAAGACTTCCACCTACAGCTTTTGACATCACAACAACATCAGGTTCTATACCAGCATGTTCAAAAGCAAACATTTTGCCCGAACGGGAGAAGCCAGCCTGAACTTCATCAAGAATCAGGACGATGTTATGACGTTCGGTCACTTCACGAATTTTTTGAAGCCATTTGGTTGGCGCAACAACCACACCACCTTCACCCTGAATTGCTTCAAGAATCACAGCAGCAGGTTTGGTTACACCACTTTCCACATCTTCAATGAATTGTTCAAAATAATACGTGAGTGCATCAACACCAGCCTCGCCACCAATACCCAATGGGCAACGGTATTCATGCGGGTAAGGCATAAATTGCACGCCTGGCATTAAATTATTTACAGCATTTTTAGCACTTAAGTTACCTGTCATCGCAAGTGAACCATGTGTCATACCATGATAACCACCTGAGAAACTAATCACTGAACCACGTCCAGTATAAGTTTTTGCAAGTTTAATTGCCGCTTCAGTCGCATCTGCACCAGATGGACCACAGAACTGTAGGCAATATTCTTCTTTGCCACCTGGCAAATAAGAAAGCAAGCTTTCAGTAAAAGCATCTTTTAACGGCGTCGTTAAGTCTAAAGTATGTAAAGGAAGACCACTATTAATTGTGTCTTGAATACTTTGAATCACCGCAGGATGGTTATGGCCTAATGCCAATGTTCCTGCCCCAGCTAAACAATCGAGGTATTTTGTACCTTCAACATCGGTAACCCAGCACCCTTGTGCTTTCGCTATCGCTAACGGTAATTTACGTGGATAACTACGTACATTCGATTCCATCTGACTTTGGCGAGTCAAGTAGTATTCGTTAGTGGAATTGGTGGCAGGGTTTACAGAAGTAACGCTCATATCGAATTACCATCTCTGATATGGGTTGAAAGAAATAAGTCTGGTGACTTGCGGTCCTTTGACTCGGTGCTTTATAGAAATCTAGTTAGAGCTTTGTATTTATTCATAACTAGGAGCGCGATAATACAGCTTTTTTCCAAAAAATAAATGCCTTTTATGCGCTTATCGTACAAATAGTTTTATTGAAAAAAAATTTCATCGGACTCTGGACTAGAATTATCATCATACTATGTGACAGACTAAAGAAAAGCCTATTTTTATTCTATACATTTAAAT
>NZ_OOGT01000349.1 GCF_900323515.1 Acinetobacter stercoris
GATATGGTATTCACATAATTTAAATTTAAAAATAAGTCTGGAATTATATGCGACGTATATCTTTAGCTTTAGGAATATTATGTGTAGCCATGACTCAGGCTAATGCAGAGTTGATTATTAATGGTGCTACGACGTCAACAACAACTCCTGTAACTGAGCCGACGGTTATAAGTAATTCATCATTTAGTCCGAATAATAATTTTCAAAGCTGCTTGGCAAATTTACGTTCAGCAGCGATTGCGTCAGGTGTAAGTGCTTCAGCTTATGATCGTTATACACAAAATTTGACTCCTGATTATTCCGTGATTGATAAATTGAATTATCAACCAGAGTTTTCAACTCCAATCTGGGATTACATGACGGGTTTGGTTGATCAAGAGCGTGTCCAAAAAGGTCAACAGAAAATTACTCAACATCGAGATGTGTTAAATCGGGTACAGGCAGCTTATGGTGTTCCAGTTGAAACAGTTGTTGCCGTTTGGGGAGTGGAAAGTAACTTTGGTGATATTTCTGGAAAATATCCATTATTGCAATCACTTGGTACATTGAGCTGTGAAGGTCGTCGTCAGAGTTATTTCAGAGGAGAGTTTTTTGCTGCAATGCGTATTTTGCAACGTGGTGATTTAACAGAAGATCAACTAAAAGGCTCATGGGCAGGAGCTTTTGGGCATACACAATTTATGCCTTCAACCTATGAGGAACTTGCAGTTGATTTTGATGGTGATGGTCGACGTGATCTGGTTTCAAGTACACCAGATGCATTGGCATCGACAGCAAACTTTCTGAAAAAACGTGGTTGGCAAACTGGAATGCCGTGGGGTTTTGAAGTAAAAGTTCCACAGGGAATGTCAGTTGCAGGAGAAAGCCGCCGTAATAAAAAATCATTGGGTTATTGGTCAAATCAGGGCATTACTCGTGTTGACGGGACACCACTGATTCAAGGTAATTTATCAGAAAGCAGTTCTGCTGGGTTGATGTTACCTGCTGGAGCGAATGGTCCTGCCTTTTTAGTATTTAGAAATTTTGATGCCATTTATAGTTATAATGCTGCTGAGAGTTATGCATTGGCGATAGCGCATTTATCTGATCGTTTACAAGGAAAAGGTGAGTTTGTAACTCCTTGGCCAACGGATGATGCGGGGACGTCACGTGCTGAGCGCAGGGAAATTCAGCAGTACCTATTGCAAAAAGGTTATGATATTGGTGAAGCAGATGGTTTGGTTGGGGATAAGACCAGACAGGCAATCAGGCAAGAGCAATCTAAGCTTGGACTCAACCCGACTGGACGGGCAGGGCAGAAAATTTTAAGAACACTTAGAAATCAGCAAGCTGGACAAATCATGCAATAATTTTCATGGCATTTATGAGTAAAAAAGGGCTATTTTTATATCCCTTTTTTACTTGAATGATCATTTATTCTATCGAATGATCAAGTTTAACTGCTTCTAAAATATCAAAAATGGCAACAGTGACGTCTTGGGTATGATCTTTATCATTAAAAATTTCATATGCTGTGATAGTGACATCTGTTTCACTTGGCAATTGTTTTTGTTCTTCTTCAATCAAATGCTGGATAGGCAGTAAAGTCTGTTTAATTTCAAGATGTAAGATATCATCATATTCAATATTTTCATCTTCTAACTCAATCATTTGCTCATTGAAATAAGGCAATAAAATCGAATGTAAATAAGGTTGCAATTCGATAATATCAAAAATTTCGATATCACGGGTCTGCTTGATTGTGCTGATACGATCATTTACTTCAAGAATAATATGGTAAAAACTCACTTCCTCATCCTCACACAAGTTGCCTTTATTGAACAATAACATGAATTGATCCAAATTCCGATGCAATCCGTTATAAATACATGTAAAAAATAAGGTTATTTATATGAATTTTATAATTTAATCATTTTTTGAATGAAAAAGTATGATGTCTGCTTTAGTG
>NZ_OOGT01000033.1 GCF_900323515.1 Acinetobacter stercoris
ATAAAAAGATTGATCATGCTTCAATTTATAATAAAAAAAATAATCAAGGACTAAATGCCCATTTATTTATTGAAACGCAATATTTATTGGAACATATCAATACAACCATTATTCAGGATGAAAATTATATTTCAAAAGTAGAAAAACAGTTTTTGACCCCTGCGTTAAAGTTTCATGTTCAAAATGTATTGGGCACAACCAGTGAACGACGTCATGAACGCTACGAATATTCCGCACAGTTAAAAATCTGTTTTAGTTTACTTGCTGCACATTATTTTTTATCTCATTCCAAAACTTTTAGTGAAAGTCTTCTGACATATCAAAAATTCTTTTTGCATTCAGATTTATCAAACCGTATCACTGTTTTGGATCAAAATGATTTGTCCTTACCACCAAACAGATTGCTTGATCGAGAATGCAAACAGGTCTATCACACCGAAGTTCTTGATATTAGCCTTAATGGCTATCGTATTCGCTGGACTGGCGATACACCACGTAGTTTACGTACTGGCGAATTTATTCTGGTCAGTGAAACGATCAACCAGAAATGGAAAGGAGCTGTTGTTCGCTGGATTAAACAGGCAAGTAATAAAAGTTTGGAATTGGGGCTGGAAGTCTTGGGACAAGATGTTTTTGCATGTGCAGTTCGACTACAGGCTGATCTACAAAATATGAATTATCAACCAGCCTTGTTCATCCAAAACTGTCAATTAGAAAATAATGAATATTCTCTGATATTGCCCAATCTCTCAATATTTAAAGAAAAACAGAATATTCAGTTACGCCTGGCCGATCATGAAATGAAAATTCGTCTGGAAAAGGCATTACTCATTACCCAAAGTTTTATTCAGTTTAGTTTTAATTTAATCAATTCAGAACAACAGCTTTTAATTGAAGATTTTATTTTCGATCAATCTGATCATTCTAGTTTAGGGGAAACTTAAAGTGAGAAATTCTTTATTTTCACAAAAGATAAAACGAAGCGAAGTACGTATTTTAATTATTGATGATAACCAGATTAGATATAATAAAATTATAGAAATATTAACGACAGAAAAGCTTACGATTGACTCAATACTTTTGGATGATCTTAAAAACTTTGAGAAACAGCTACAAATTAAATGGGACATTATTATTTTTGGTCAGGCCTATGATTTAAAATTAGATCAAGTGATGATGCTCATCCAGAATACGGCAAGTTTTGATATTCCTGTATTGATTTTATCTCCCTTCGATTATCAGAAAGATCAATATTGGAGCTATATCAATAAAGGCTGTTATGACGTAATTGACGTCGAGGAAAATACTCAGTTCTATATTGCCTTTCTGCGTGCATTATCATTTAGTCGCTTACTTCAAAGCCAAAATAGCTTACTCAATGAACTGGAGCATATTCAAACGCAGTCTGAAACCCGTATTCAGGCGCAACATTTAGCTAGTGCACAGATTCAGGAAGGCATTCATATTCAGGCAAATCCGGAATATCTTGAGTTATTCGATTTAAAGCATGAGGATGAACTCATCGGACTTCCCTTGCTCGATATTTTACAACCAAATGATATTCAGAATTTTAAGCAAAAATTTAAAAAAGTTGCTCAGGGTTATTTCGATCACGCTGCTTTTGAAATAGAAAGCCAGCATGAACATGCTCAAGCTTTTAATCCATTAAAAGTTGAGTTTCAGCCTTCTACCCAAGACAATATTATTCAGCTTACAGTAACCAAAAACCAACATTCGCTCATCACAACACCAGCTTTGATTATTGATTCAGAACAGCAAACGAATCATCCCGTAAACAGAATTCTCCGAACTTTAAAAACTCAACCTGCCAAACTAAATGCTTTAGTCATCTTTAGTTTAGCGGACTGTCCTAGCCCTATATTTACCAGAGACTGGAACACTGCAAAACAATATTTTTCAAATATTGCAAAACATATAGAAAATCAGACCAGCTATCCTATTTTTAAAATTAATACCCTTCTGGTTGCAACTATTCTCCAGTCAGACTCTCAGGCTCTATTACAATCAAAACTGACGAGTTTACTGGCTCTTGAAAAACCCCAGGTCCTCAACATCCAGTCTGTTAACTATCCATTGCATTTAAAAATCGGTTACACCCTCATTAGTGATGAAGTCATTAATGAGAATAATTTTGAGCAGTTGCTCGCACTTGCTTTTAATACCCCCTTGCCTCAGGCTACTCATGAGAGTAGCACTTTACAATTAGAGCCAGTTACCCAGCCGTTACAGCCAAGCCTAGAACAGCCTTCATCTGTATATATGCAGGAAGATTCAGTAACGATAGAAAATAATCAATCAATAAAAAAAGAACAACCTCAAAACTCGTCTTTTACCGCTATCCAGCCAACACAATCAACTGACTTGATGATTAGTGAGTTATACCAAAAACTGCAAAGCCAACAAATTCAACTAAAATTTCAACAACTTTATGATAAACAAGATAGCAAACGAATTTATGAAGTGAGTAATGGTTTTATTTTTCAGGATCAATGGCAAGATATTCAAAGCCTTTGCTTACTTGAACAACATCCGAACTTGAATGTTCAGTTAAGCCGATGGATTTTAAGCGAATCCTGCAAACAATTACTCCAGTTTCAGACACAGTATCCAGATGCTGCCTTGATCATTAATTTGCATTCTCAGATATTATTTCAGGATGCTTCATTTATAGAATTTATTCAAAAGCTAAAAGCCTCTTTGCCAAGTCAAACAGAGTTCCCACTTATTTTACAATTTAACAAGAATGATATTCTTCAGCATGCAACACAGGCAAAAAATAAATTTGAGCAGTTAAAACAATCAGGAATCCTGGTCTCGCTTCGTGATTTTAACATTCAGGATAGTCCTGATATCTTGGCAGGCTTGGAGATCCAGTTTGTTCAACTTCAGGCTAAAGACTCTCAGATGCTTGATGACCCTATCGAGTTAGGTAAATTGCAGCAACATGTTGAAGCATTGCTTACAACCAAACCTGTCGAGATTATTTTATGTCAGTTAAATGATATGAACTTATTTGCAAATGCCTGGAGCGTTGATAGCCGTTATTTACAAGGTGATTATTTTCAGAAAAAACTTGAACTGCTTAAAGATGTTCAGGACCAATAAAAAACGGGCTTAAAGCCCGTTTTTCGTTTTGGTGTATTAACGTTTGATAGAACGTGACATACCAGCAAAACGTTGTTTGAATTTGTCGATACGACCACCAGTATCTACATTCTTTTGTTTACCAGTATAGAATGGGTGGCAAGCTGAACATACGTCAAGATAAAGAGTTTCTTTACCAATAGCAGAACGGGTTTCAATAACGTTACCACATGAGCAAGTAGCAACTAGTGTTTCATATTTTGGGTGAATATCGGCACGCATGGTCGATTACTCCTAAGTTAAGAAAGGCTTATGCTGTCATCGCAATTTATCACTCTCAAAATTGAGGCAGGCATGTTTTATTCAAAACAGCAGATAAACACGACAACAGACCATTTCTTTTGGCCCACCGAGACTCGAAGTCAGAGCTAAGCACAACAAGTGGCGGGTATTATACGCTAAAACTCTAGGGTTTGCGAATTATTCCATCACTGAACTGGATTTTATTTCAGGTTTGTTTTGTCTTGACCAATGATTGGCAATAATGCCACAAACCATTAACTGAATTTGATGAAAAATCATGATCGGTAATACAATCATTCCTAGTGGTTGACCTGCAAATAAAATCTGGGCCATAGGAACACCACTAGCTAAGGTTTTCTTAGAACCACAAAAGAAAATGGCAATCTGGTCAGCTCGGTTAAATCCTAGCCATTTAGGGACAAAATAAGCTAAAAGCATAATGATCGTCAGTATGCTGGAACAGGCAATCACTAAATATAATAGTGTTAGTCCATTAATTTGATGCCATAACCCTGCAACCACTGCCCCACTGAAAGCACCATAAACCACCATCAGAATCGTACTTTGATCAAAGGCTTTTACGATATTAGGCACTTTTTGCATATATGGATAAACATACGATCGAAGCAGTTGACCTGCAATAAATGGAACGAGAAGTAATAAAGCAATCTCTATGATTGATGACGTTGGGTCATAGTTATGTTGAGACCGACCAAAAATAAAAAAACTCACTAAAACAGGAGTAATGAACATCCCGATCAAATTCGAAAAAGATGCACTACATACTGCTGCTGCAACATTACCTCTCGCAACAGAGGTAAAAGCAATCGAGGATTGGACTGTTGACGGTAAAAAACACATAAACAGAAAACCCCAATACAATTGTTGTCCCAATAATGGCAGTAAAATTGGCTTGGCAAGCAGTCCTAAAGCCGGAAATACTATAAATGTAAAAGCAAAGACCAAAGCATGTAAACGCCAATGCAAAATGCCTTTTACAATCGCCTCACGGGAGAGTTTCGCACCATGTAAAAAAAACAGGATCGCAATTGCAACATTGGTCACCACTCTGAATATTTCAGCTGGCTCACCAGATACAGGGACAATTGTTGCCAATATCACCATTACAACTAACAGGATCGTAAAACGATCAAGCGCGAATAATTTCAACATGATTACATCCTGTATTTCTTATCAGGTATAAATAAAAAGAGCCCAGTGGAGATTTCATTCTACTGAGCTTTTATCATTAAACCAATTTCCAGAAGAAATGTTCACTATTTAGTATTGCGACATTACACAACTAATTATTACGGGCATTTCCATCTTGTTGAATCAGTTCAATTTTATAACCATCAGGATCTTCAACAAATGCAATAACAGTAACACCGCCTTTCATAGGACCAGCTTCACGTACTACATTTCCACCACGTGCCCTGATTTCCTCACATGCCTTATAGGCATCATCAACTGCAATTGCAATATGACCATAGGCATTACCCAACTCATATTTGTCAGTATCCCAGTTATGAGTTAATTCAAGAACCGTATTATTTTCTTCGTCACCATATCCCACAAAAGCAAGGGTAAAACGCCCTTCCTCATAATCACGCTTACGAAGCAAGGTCATACCGAGCACTTCAGTATAGAACTTTAATGATTGTTCTAAATTGCCTACGCGTAACATGGTATGCAGCATGCGCATATTATTTCTCCAAAAATCAATTGCTATTGTGCGTTTCTACCGATTTCTCATGGTCCTGTAAAAGTTTTCCTACCCAGACCACTAAAATTAAAATCGGAATCCCAATCAAGGTTGTTATTAGGAAAAAGTCAGGATACCCCACTTTAGTGACAATAGTACCTGAATACCCACCAATAATTTTAGGTGTAAGTGTCATTAACGAACTAAAAATCGCATATTGAACAGCTGTAAATGACACACTGGTTAAACTTGATAGAAAGGCAATAAATGCAGCCCCTGCCAGACCAGAAGCCAGATTATCAAGAATAATCGCCGCATATAACCATAATTGGCTATATGGTTTAATCACTTTTCCTTTAATTTCTACAGTATCTTGTGACTGAGGATTTACAACTTTGACGGGTTGAATATCCACATCAATAGTCGCTTTATGGTTGGTTAAACCGTATTGAAGTGATGTCATGACATCAGCATGTGCTGCAGTAAAGTTTGCCTTGACACTGATATTTTTCGAAGGTGAATCATGTAGCACCTTGCCTGCAATAATGGCAGCAAACTGATCACTTCCTTCAATTTTTGCAGGATATTCTTTACCATCCAAAGTCACAATAAATGGTTTTTCTTTATTTAAATTTTCAGGATTAATGTTACTAAATTGACCTTTGATAACCAGACTCTGGTTATATTCCTTAGGGGAAAGATTGCCGTCACTGGTAATCGGAAATAATAAAATCTGGGCAGATGATGACTGTTTTAAATAGGGTAAATTCAGTGAAGCAGCTTCACTCAAATCGCGATATTGAGTTGTAACCGTGATTTTGTCAGTATTGGAAAAAGTCTGACCTGGGACATGAACTGACCAATACCCCACTTCATCAGGCTGAGCAGAAAAACTTTGCCCTGCCACCTGAACCTTGACTGGTGCAAGATCTTGACCTGATTTCACCAGTCCAATAAACATCAAATTTGTAGAGCTGGCCAGAATTGCCCCCACAAACATCAATTTCATGATATTCATTTTCTGAGCGAGCAAGCCGCCGAGAAAGCCCCCCATCAGGCTAAAAACCACACCATAAATTTTCACCGCTTCAGCGATTTGTTCTTTGGTAAAATTGAGATCCTGATAAAACACATTAGAAATTACACCAGAGACGATATCAGAAATCCGATAGAAACCAATTAGTAGTAATAATACCAATGCCAGTTTCACTCCATAACGAGCAAAGAAATCCTTGATTGGTGCAACCCATGTTTCAAGTGCCATCTGTTTATTCACAGCACCCAAATTGACCAAGATCATACCAACAACAACAGCTACAACTGCTGATCCTAAAAAACGTACAGCTTCCATACAAAACAATAAAAAGCTGTCTTTGATTTCTAATGATCGAGTTAAAAATCCTGTCAAATCACCTGAATAAATATAGCTCAGGACAAAACCTAATACAGCGATAAAAAATACAAAAACCAGCCTGTAATAATCACTTCGTTTATAATCTTTATGCACCCGCTCAACTTTTGGTTCTCGTATCACTAATGTAGTGAATATCCCCACCAACATGATGGCAGCCATGGTTAAATAGGTTAACTTCCATGCACTATAAATATAATTTCCTTTAGCTGTTCCCATACTCGCAGCCAAGAATAAAGCTCCAGCTCCAGCGACAATCATCCCTATGCGATAACCCGCATTATAGGTTGATGCCAATACTGTTTGCATTTGCGTCTCTGCCAGCTCAATACGATAGGCATCTATCACAATATCCTGAGTTGCAGCTGAAAAACCTAATAACACAGCTCCAACAGCCATCTGAATCAGATAACCCTGACCCAAAGATGGATCTGAAAATGCCATAATACAAATGGCACAAATAATCAGACATTGTGCGATCAGCAACCATGCACGACGGCGTCCCAAAATCCTGGTTAAAAATGGTACAGGAAGTTCATCCACCAAAGGTGCCCAGACAAACTTGAATGAATAACCTAAAGCAGCCCAACTAAAAAATGTGACTGCACTTTTATCAATACCAGCCTCACCTAACCAAAGAGATAGACTAGAAAAGATTAATAAGATGGGAATACCAGCCGAGAATCCCAAAAACAACATAATAAATGCACGGCGGTCTAGAAATGCCGTGAAGGCACTTTTCCAACCCGAAGTCTGTGTTGTCATTGCTTTATTATTTTCCGCGAATCTAAAGTTGGTTATTCAACCCCTTAATGCTGTTAGATTCAATGCTTTTTATAAAAACGTTACTTGTTTTTTTGTAGTGATTTCCATCATTGATGCTTGAAATTTCCTGACAAACCTGTATACCTTTAAGTTTTCAACTGCTATTTAGTTTTGGATTTCACCAGTGACCCAAAAACATGATCAAATGAGTGTAAGCTCTGTTTCAATCGCCAACACAACAAATGAATTAGTTAAAATTGAAAATGCATACCCTTCGGTATTCGATCAAGCGGGAATTCAAAACACATTGAACCAAACAAGACTGAAACCTGAACAACTGACCCATATCCCCAATAAGGCAAATATTCCAACATCAACCAAAAGAATAAAGCCACTCAACAATTTTCTGGGTCAAGACCGTGCTAAAGCTTCTGTAGAAGCGGGTATTTCCCTGCCATATTCAGGTTATAACATTTTTGCTGTTGGGACAGCAGGTCTTGGTAAAAGAACCATGATCAAGCGTTTACTGCAACAACACGCTAAAACCATGTCAACGCCTGATGACTGGGTTTATGTTAACAACTTTAAAAATGCTCGCAATCCAATTGCATTACGCTTCCCAGCTGGACAAGGCAGCAAGTTTCAAAATTTATTGCATCAGACTTGGCAAACCATATTAAAACAGCTGGATAGACGTTTTAGCGCAGAATCCTATCACAATCAGATCGAACGTATCCGTCAGGTTACAGGAAATGAACAACAACAGGCTCTGGTTGAACTCACCAAAGAAGGTGAAGAACTGGATCTAAAACTGGTCAATCGTAACGAAGAACACTGTTTTGTTCCGACACATGTTATTGACAATAAAGTTCAGGAAATGACTCAAGAGGATGTCAATGCCCTCAGCAGTAAAGAACGGGCTGAAATTGCATCCAATATCCGTTATATGGATAAAAAACTTGAACGCTTGGGTTTACAGCTTGGTGATCTGGAAGATGATGCCCGTGATCAGGTTTCGGAACTAAATCGTGATATTGCAAAACAGGTCGTGATGCCACGTTTCGATCTTATTATTAGTAAATTTGAAAATGTTGATGGCTTAGAACAATATTTAAAACTCTATGCAGATGACATTATCAATAATGTTGAGCTGATTTTAGAGCAAGATGAAGAAGATTTTTCACCTGCTACATTCAACAGGGTTCCTGCCCGTTATCAGGCAAATGTAGTCGTCAGTAATAAGCCCAATAGCGGTGCTCCAGTTATTTTTGAAGATTTCCCTACACACTACAATTTACTCGGTCATGTGGAACAACTCACACAAAATGGAACGATTACCACTGACTTTACCTTGATTCGCCCTGGTTCACTGCATAAAGCCAATGGTGGTTTTCTCATGCTTGAAGCAGAACAATTACTTGAACAACCATATGCATGGCAAGGTTTGAAACGCGCCCTGAAATCTGGGCAACTCAAACTCTCTTCACTTGAACATATGCTGACGCTAACAGGTAGCATTTCAATTGAACCTGCCGCTATTCCATTAAATTTAAAGGTTATTTTACTTGCTGAGCCTGAAATTTATTATGAAATTCTAGAAGTAGAGCCCGAGTTAGGTAGTGTATTTAAAATCCGTGCCGACTTTACAGATACATTACAACGTAATGACAGTAATGAACAGGCCTATATGCAGCTCATAGCAGACTATGTACAGCAGGATAAACTTCTTCCCTTTGACCGTACTGCACTAGCTGCCTTGCTCACCGATTCTAGTCGTCAGGCTGAAGACCAAAGTTCATTATCACTTCATGCATCAACACTTGGTGACTTGATTCGTGAAGCTCATCATCATGCTTTACAGGCAAATGAAAAAATCGTGACTGCACTGCACATCAACACAGCACTTAAACATCGCCAATACCGCTTAGGCTATTTAAGGGAGCTTTATTGGCAAGACTTATCACGAGGTACCCAACTCATTGAAACTCATGGACATCGACTAGGTCAAATTAATGCCCTTTCAGTCATCCATTATGCTGATGTTGAATTTGGTTTGCCTTCCAGACTGACAGCTTCGGTCTATCAAGGTGGTGGCGACATTCTGGATATTGAACGTAGTGTTGAATTGGGTGGATCATTACATGCTAAAGGTGTGCTTTTGATGTCGAGCTTCCTAAAAGCTCACTTTGGTCGTGAACAGATCTTACATTTCTCTGCTGCTTTGGCTTTTGAACAAAGTTATGGGCAAGTTGATGGTGACAGTGCAACTGTTGCTGAACTTTCAGCTCTCATTTCTGCCATTTGTCAGTTGCCGATTGACCAGTCCTGGGCCATCACAGGCTCTATGAACCAACTGGGGCAAGTCCAACCTATTGGCGGAGTAAATGCTAAAATTGAAGGTTTCTATGATGCTTGTAAATTACAAGGTTTAACTGGAAAACAAGGTGTCATTATCCCTCGTCAAAATATGCAGCATCTCATGCTCCGTCAGGATGTGATTGAAGCTGTTGAAAATGGACAATTCCATATCCATGCCATAGATACAATCGATCAAGCTTTAGAAATATTAATGGCTCGCCCTGTAGGAACACTCGATAAAAAAGGTCGTTATAGTAAAGATTCCATCTATGCAGCAGTCATGGAGCAGCTTGAATACTGGCAAGCGATCGAAGATGGTGAAGAAATAGAAGACGAACCGAAAAAAAAGAAGAAGAAAAAGAAGAAAGTAAAAGAAAATAAACCCGAAGCTTGTTCAGACACCCAAACGGATAAACAACAAACTGTAGAGGTGTCTTCAAAGCTATTGAAAAAAAGTACTAAACTTAAAAAATAGTATATAACTCCTCTCATCGTTTTTTGATGAGGGGAGTTTTTCAAGATTTACCAATTTTTACATACAATCAAAGGTAAATACTGTCCTCCTGGATCTACTGGTTGCTTCATTACAACCCCATACCTGATATTTGTTTCCAATCGATAGTCATCAAACGTAGTTCTTTTTTCACATTTTTTATCCAGAACCAGCCTTGGGTCAGCTTGCTTGATACGATTTCTATCGAAATAACTTTTGGCTAGCTGATTACGTTTCAGATCACCTGATTTTAGAAAATCATTTAATGTAATATTATTACCACTCGCTACTTTTTTCGAGAAATCCATACTCTTATCAAAATCAATTTCATATTTTAAGTTATCGATATCATTTGCAAATACAGTTTGGGATATGAGCAAAATCATAAGCAACCTTATCTTAACCATGATATTCCATTCATTAAATTTATATATTTATTTTAATAAAAAAATTAAAAGAAAAATACAAGGTATATCTATAGATATGCTCACTCGGGGTTTAGATAATCCATTATTACAATAATAAAAAAGCACCTCGTAGGTGCTTTTTTAATTCGCTTAAGCTTCTGGAGCTGGGCTATATTGTTCAATTAATGGTTTTAATTCACCATTTTGGAACATTTCTAACACGATATCACTACCACCAATCAACTCACCATTTACCCATAATTGAGGGAATGTCGGCCAATTTGCAATTTGTGGGAGTGTTGCACGAATATCCGGATTTTCCAAGATATTTACATAAGCAAATGGACGACCAATTTGGCTAAGCGCTTCTACTGCACGAGCAGAAAAACCACATTGTGGGAATTGTGGAGTACCTTTCATATAAAGAAGTACAGCATGTTTAGCAATTTGATCGCGAATTAACGCTTCTGTATCGCGCGCTTGTTCAGTCATTGATTAAATCCTCAACTAATCTGCCCTGCATTATACCTAAAACTTTCGTAAACGGTGATGTTCCGCATAAATTTTCCGTTAATTTACATTTTACGCTTTAAATCTGTAGCAGTTTTTGATTATATAAGGGCTTGTTGTCAATTTCACAAGCGAAATACCAACAATCCTTTTTATTTTCCACCTAACAGATAAGAGTTAGTCATGAACAACATTACCCTCGCTCCGGTACAATCTGATCAACCATCACACTTGATGCCAGTATTTGGCCGTCAACCGATCAGCTTTGTCCAAGGACGAGGATCTTATCTCTATACAGAAGATGGCACTGAATACCTAGACGCACTCACAGGCATTGCTGTCTGTGGTCTCGGTCATGCTCATCCTGTACTTGCTGAAGCGATCGCAGAACAGGCAGCAACTCTGATTCATACCAGCAACATTTTTGAAATCCCATGGCAGACTGCTGCGGCACAAAAATTGGCTGAAGTTTCAGGTATGGAAGAGATTTTCTTCTCTAACAGTGGTGCAGAATCGAATGAAGGTGCGATCAAAATTGCACGTAAATTTGGACATATGCAAGGTGTAGCAACACCAAAAATCATTGTTGCAGATCATTCTTTCCATGGCCGTACATTAGCCACACTCTCCGCAACAGGCAACAAAAAAGTTCAGGAAGGCTTTGCGCCTTTAGTTGAAGGTTTTATCCGAGTTCCTTTCGGTGATATAGAGGCGATTGAAGAAGCAGCTATTCAACATCCAGATATCGTGGCTATCCTAGTTGAACCGATTCAGGGTGAAGGTGGGGTCAATACAGCACCTCAAGGTTTCAGTTATCTTGAACAAATCCGTCAGATCTGTAACCAGCATAACTGGTTGATGATGCTGGATGAAGTACAAACTGGTAATGGCCGCACAGGTAAATATTTTGCTTACCAGCATACCAATATTGTCCCAGATGTATTAACCACTGCTAAAGGTCTTGGAAATGGCTTCCCTATTGGTGCGGTCATGACTCAGGGTCGTGGTGTAGGCGTACTAACAACAGGAAACCACGGTTCTACTTACAGCGGTACTACGTTAGGTTCACGCATCGTTTATACGGTTATTGATCTCATTCAAAAAGAAAAGATTATTGAGAATGCCGCAAATATTGGTCAGTATCTTGTTGACCAGTTCCGTAGTCAACTTGCTGAATATAATGTTACTGTCCGTGGCTTTGGTATGATGATTGGTATTGAATTGCCAAAAGACTGTGCTGAACTTGTTGCGATTGCACGAGATGAACATCATTTAATTATCAATGTGACTGCTGGTAATGTTGTTCGTTTATTACCTGCTTTGAATATGAATCATGAACAAGCTGATGATTTATTAAAGCGTTTAGTTCCTGCAATCAAGAACTTTATTGCTAAATAATTCATTACCAATGATTGAAATAAAAAAGCCGCATAAAGCGGCTTTTTTTATACATCCAAATTTGTTGTCAAATTTAAGATGCTTCTTGGTAAATACGTCCACCTGGAAGCTGGCTAAAATATTGTTTCAATGCATCCAGACATCGATATGTTTTAACCGGTTGCTGCTCTTTTTTCGCAATGATCGCACATAGTGTAAAAGCAGGTAATTTCCATTCAGGAAGTACTTCAACCAAAGAACCGTTAATCAATTCCTTTTGTACATCCAGATATAAGATGCGTGCCAAACCATGACCTTGTTGGCAAAGGGACTTCGCTACAAAAACATTGTTGGTTTGCAATCTACTTTCCATATTGATATTTATTTCTTCATTTGTGATTGCATTTTGAAATGAAAAATACTGATTATTTTTCATGGTATTCAAAAAAATCAATTCATGATTCAATAAATCTTCAGGACGTGAAATTGGCGTACTGGTCTGATTTAAATAACTTGGAGATGCCACCAATACCTGTTCCACATGTGCAAGTGGAATTGTAATCAAGTTATGGTGTTCTTCAATTTTTGAGCACATCTTGATCGCGATATCAATTCGACCATCAATCAAATCATTGATCTGATTGCTTGCATCGAAATGAACATTTAAACCACGGTGTGCAGACATCCAATGTGAAAGTGCTGGCACTACATGCGTAGCACATAGTTCAGGTGTAGTTGCGATACGTAGATCACCGACTAATTCATCACGTAATTCATTAATCCGTATTTTTCCACGTTCCGCAGCTGCTAGCATTTCTTGGCAGCTTAGAAAAAAGGCCTGTCCAGCTTCAGTCAAACTTAACCGTCTAGTAGAACGATGTAGAAGTGTCACTTCCATATCGTGTTCTAATGAACGGATTTGTTGACTCACGGCACTAGTCGTGATGCCCAATTCACGAGCAGCGCCACTAAAAGAACTTTTTTCAACTACGCAAGCAAAGACACCCATTGCTCGAAGTTGATCTAACATAAATTTCCCTCTGAAATTATGAGATGCATCACGTTTTTTTATTAATGCAACTCGTTGTATTATACGGGGAATTTATGACTTTGTATTGGTATATTGTTTAATTACTTGGTAAAAGTGCAGACGGATCTATTGGTTTACCATTAGAACGTATCTGGAACTCAAGCATTGTCTGGCTTGCACCCGAAGATCCCATCTCTGCAATCTGTTGCCCTGCTTTAACATTATCACCACTTTTCACCAGCATTCTACTGTTATGTGCATATGCAGTAATATAGCCATCTATATGTTTAATAAGAACTAAATTGCCATATTCCTTTAAACCATCTGCAGCATAGACCACCTGACCATCCGCAGCTGCAAAAACAGGATCCCCCTGATTTCCACCATAACGAATGCCTTTAACATTATTCGCCAAATTGTAGCCCGAAATTACTGGACCACTGGATGGTTTCACCCAACGTAAAGTTGTAGGTGCAGGTGCAACATTCACAGATGGAGCATTTGTTTGTGGTGCTGGTGGAACATAAGTTGGTGTTTGCTTTGGCAATGGAACCGTTTGTCTTTGAATAGCTGCTGACTGATTATATGCCTGAGTTGAAGTTGTACGTTTGGCTCCAGAACTTTTCAGCCTAAGCGACTGATTTACATAAATCCTGTATGGCGGTGCAATATCATTCATCTGCGCAACACTGATATAGTTCAAGCCATATCTAGCTGCAATTCCACTCAATGTATCACCTGAACGCACAGTATAATATTCTGGAGCATTTGCATAACGGACTGGATTATTGATTTGTGGTTTAGACGCACATCCAGTAAAAGCAAGTACTGATGTAACAGCTACCGACAAGAAAATACTTTTCAACCAAAAATCTGGTCGACTTGAAAATTCCTGTAGTTTCACCTGTTGCATTGCCTTCCCTCATAAAATGTTAATTTTAAATTTCATTTAGATTATCAAAAAAGATTGTTTAAGGATTTGTAAAAAGTGTATTTTCACAAACTTATAACATTTAATACCTTGTTAATCATTTACCAACATAACTTTACTCGATAACTGCATCTGTACATTTTCCAAAATACTATAGTTTGTCGCATCCATCTGAATCGGTGTAATACTGACAAAACCGTTTGCAATGGCATAGAAGTCAGATTGAAGATGGTGCAAGTTTTTCTTCGGCTCTGCAACAGCTTCACCTGATAAACCAATCCAGTATACCTGACGTCCTCTGGGGTCTACGTGACTGGTAATCGGTTTGGATTGTGTTCTTTTACCCTGATAAGTAATTTTTGCACCCTTTAACTCAACAACATCAGGAACATTAATATTTAAAATATGTCTTGGTGGTAAAGATGGCAAACCCTTTGCAACAAAATCACGCACCCACTCTGCCGCAACTGTATAATTTTCTATACTTTCATAAGCCCGAACATTTGGTCCTGCAAGAGAAACCGCTATAGCAGGCTGTTTCATTAAACGTCCTTCAAATGCAGCACCGATTGTGCCTGAATAAAGCACATCATCACCTAAGTTTGCACCACTATTAATACCACTGAGTACCAAATCAAACTCAAAATCAAACAAGCCATTCATAGCCAGATAAACACAATCGGCTGGTGTCCCATTTACTGCCCAGACATCTTGCTGGATCTGGACAGGTCTCAATGGACGATCAAGAGTCAAGGCACTAGAGTAACCACTTCTTTCACTTTCTGGTGCTACAACAACAACACGCCCCAATGTACTTAAAGCTCTGGCTAATGCTTGAATACCAGGTGCAAATACACCGTCATCATTGGCAATTAAAATATTCACTTATATACTCAATTTAAAGGATGCTTTGTATTTAAAACTATTTTGATTATAACGATGATCATCGGCACATCTATAAGTGATTTGTGTCTAAATTCTGCTTTTTTAGTGATTTTTGAATAATTTGCAAACAAATAAAACAATCAGTCCATATTCTGTTTAAAATAAACTATCCGATCTAAAATAAAAATTCATTAAAACAATCATTTTCTACATCAATCATACACTTCCTCTATTCTTTTCACATCAAAATTGTTTACCCTATGCACATTATCGATTTATTGGAATTAGCTACATTATGCAATCAAAATTAGTGAAAATAGCTACTTTGGGGATTTTATCCTGTTCTTTTTTCTTACCTCAAACCTTTGCTGCAACAAAAAAATCAGCAGAAGAAGAAAACATTGATGTAACCCAACAGCAAGTCACGAAGGAAGAACTTGCTGCAATTTTTGTACTTTCTGAGGTTTGCCCAAAAATTCAAGGTAAAAATACCAAGTTTACTGATGGTTACAAACGTTTAGCTAAAGATTATTTACCAAATGAAAAAAATCCTGTGGCCGCACTACAAAGCTTGAGTAAGCAGGCAAGTTTTCAGGAAGCATTAAAACAGGCACGTCAAGATGCCAAAAATGCTGGTGAGGAAAACAACAAACAAGTCTGTCAAGATGTCATTAATTATCACAGTTAAAGTCAATTAGTTACAATAAGTTCGAAATAAGCCGACTTCACCCGTAGAAGTCGGCTTTGCTTTATCCTAAAATGCTAAGCTCTTTTAGTGCTCATACAAGTATTGGAATCACCTAGAATGACCCGTAAAAGCGCCATTGCTGCAATATTACTCTTACCTTCATTTTCTTATGCAGCAACAGTCTTATCTAACCCACCAGAATTAAATAATAAATCTTATGTTCTGATGGATTATGAGACAGGACAAATCCTTGCTGCTAAAAATGAAAATGAGAAACTCGCCCCTGCTTCAATGACCAAAATGATGACCAGTTACATCATTGAACAGAAACTTTTAAAGGGACAACTGACTGAGGGCGAAAAAGTTCGAATGAACGAGTCGGCTTGGTGTCGCGGTAGTAGTGCTGAATCTTGTATGTATGTACCATTAAATGGTACTGCAACTGTACTTGAGATGCTTCGCGGTATTATCGTTCAATCTGGTAATGATGCCTCTAAAGCAATGGCAGAGCATATTTCAGGTAATGAAGGTACTTTTGCCTATGAAATGAATAAAGAAGCAAAACGTATCGGTATGACAAATACCCACTTCATTAATGCGACAGGTATGCCAGCTGAGGGACATTTTTCTACAGCAAAAGACATGGCGACACTTGCGCAACATATCATTCATGACAGTGCGAAATACTACCCAATCTATTCAGAAAAAGAATTTACATTTAACGGGATCAAACAAGGTAACCGTAATGCGTTGCTTTATACTGACCCAAGTGTTGATGGCTTAAAAACTGGTCATACAGAAGAAGCTGGTTACTGTTTAACAACCTCATCCAAACGCGGACCAATGCGTCTGATTTCTGTAATCTTTGGCGCACCATCAATGAATGAGCGTGCTAGTCAGACACGTGAACTTCTTGCATGGGGATATGCTAACTTTGAAACCATTAATGTAAAACCGGCAAATCAGGCACTGGCAACATCAAGAGTATGGTTTGGTAAAGAAAATGACGTGAAAGTCGGTTTGCCTGAAAATTTCAACGTCACTATGCCTAAAGGTCAGGCTGGTGATATCAAAACTCAAGTTTCAGTTCAGCCAAACCTGAATGCTCCACTTCAAAAGGGTCAGGTAGTCGGTAAATTCACTGCAACTTTAAATGGTAAAGTAATAGCTGAAAAACCGCTTGTGGCACTTGAAGCTGTTGAAGAAGCTGGCTTCTTCTCTCGCCTCATCGACCATATTAAACAATTCTTTAGTAACTTGTTTTAATTTTTAAATTAAGACTAAAGCCAAAGCATTCATATCATCGATATGAATGCTTTTTTAATTTATACTCAAAACATCAAAATTTTAAATTTTTATTATTCACATGAAAAAGAATATTCGCCCTTATCTAGAACATCATCCAAAAATTGATTCTAGCTGTTATATTGATGATTTATCTGTAATTATTGGAGAGGTTATACTTGCAGAAAATGTATCTGTCTGGCCTTTTGCCGTGATCCGTGGTGACGTAAACAGTATTAAAATTGGTCGAAATTCAAATATTCAAGATCATTGTATGTTGCATGTGAGTCATAAAAACAATAATAAACCAAATGGTTCACCTCTGCTGATTGGTGAAGATGTCACAATTGGTCATCATGTGACGTTACATGGTTGTAGCATTGGTAATAGAGTCCTGGTCGGTATCAATACTATTGTTTTGGATGATGTCGTTATTCAGGATGACGTAATGATCGGTGCTGGTAGTCTGGTTCCACCACGTAAAGTTCTGGAAAGTGGTTATTTATATGTAGGAAGCCCTGTACAAAAAGTTCGCCCTTTAACTGAACAAGAACTTGAGTTTTTACCTTATTCAGCTCGACATTATGTCAAGGTAGCAAATGATTATCTTGAGAATAATCTCTGACGCATTTTATTCTATAGTGGCCCTACGATCTGAAACTATCCGGTTTTGTTTTGATGAATGATCTCTAAAATTGGATTTGTTTTTAAAAATAAAATCATCAAAACTTCATTTTTATATACAGTGCCTTTTTTTAATGCTAAAGGTTCAATGCCATAAACTTGAAAACCATGTTTTTCATACAGATGAATTGCTGGCAAATTATCATCCACAACTGTCAGCAAAATCTGTTCTACATGTTGTTTCCCATATTCCACCACGACTCTGAGTAGTTGATCTGCAATTCCTTTTCTCTGGTAATTTGAATCGACATAAAAACTATAAAGATATGCTTTATGTCTATCCTTTTCTCCTTCCCCTTGTTTAAAAACAGCTAAACCAACGATTTGTTCGTTCTGGAAAGCACCGAATACAGCCGAGTTTGAAATTATTTGGATAAAGAAATCTAAATTTTTTTCAAGCTCAGCACTATAGCTTGCCCCAAACATTTCAGGTGCTTGAGCCAAAGCAGCAAGTCTAATCTTACGATAATCCTCTGCATCCTGGGTTTCTAAACGCCTAATTTTAAGATTTAACATATATGAATCTCAAACATCTAATTATGAAATGTCAATAGACCCTGTTTGATCTAAAAAATATAACCATGACTTAAGACAAAATATCGATTTAAACTCATATTAAAAAACTCTACATCAAAGATATAAATGATTGAATTTATTTTAAACAATGATAAACATTTTAATTGTCATTTTCAGCTTTAGCTTCATTCAACTGATCTGACACCTGCTCTTTCAACTGCATATCAACGGGTATAGGTTCATCAGTTCTGACATGAGGTTTAAAAATTTGCTTCTGACCATCTACTGGCTTTTTCATATGAATAGGTCTGTAATTTTTACTAAATACTACACCGTCAATACGCCAGCCATCCAAGCAGGTAAAACTCCCCCAAAACCGCTTTAAAGATTCTACCTGTACACCAATAATACCTTTATTGTTATCTATATCCACCATCTTGTCACCAGTCACACCTGTCGGGTGCACAGGTTCGTTATATAAAGCTGTTTTAAAAATAACATCCCAGATGGCAAATACCTGCCCAAAATTGCAGTTATGTAATGTCGGACGTTCAGGTACAAAATCCATATGGTGATGGCGATGAAATTCTGGGCTCACAAAAATCTTACCGAAAATTGGACCAAAACTAACACGTACATTGGCATGTGAGAAATTTTGAACCAGCTCCCCTAGCAACATCAACCAAACAAACTCTTCACCAGTTACCCCCCAGAATATACCAACACCTGCCAAAACAAACGACTGTAGCATTCCATCCAGATAGTTAGTCCTGTCATTGGTCCAACAATTCATCTGTCGTTGACTATGATGAAAGCTATGCATAGCCCACCACCAGGGTATGACATGTTGGATACGATGCATCCAGTAATACACTAAATCATAAGATAAATAATATAAAATAAAAAATATCCAGGGATGGTCCATTAACCAAGGAAACTGAGTCCGCAGACTCCAGACAGGACTATCACCTGATGCGGGTGAAACACCACTCATATAATTTACGACTGGCGTCATAATCAAAAAAGCAAAGAGTGGAAATAAACCGACCAGCATCAGCCAAGTGAGATGAAAATCTATTCGGGCATAACGACGATCTGCCCACTTTTCCGCTGGGATCAAATTTTCCAGAGGACGAAATAAACACCCTATAATCAATAATTGCAATGCACCAATCATTAATGTTGCAGCAATTTCAGTTGGAGAATCAGTATATTTTGTAATATGTAAAAAATTCAGAACAGGCAAAATTGCATGGTGACCTAACCATGTTGCAGATTGCCCCCAAAGTATTGCTATTTCAGATAACATATTTCACTCTGCCCTACACTGAAACCAAGTCTTCAACTCTCGGGTAAAATATCAAGCTAACTTTCAGTGCAACTAATTTTTGTATTTAGAATAATTAAACGAGCAAGAGCTTAAAATTTTATTAATGATCATGTATGGATGAGCATACATCGTTGTAACCCTAAACTGATCTAACGACATGCTGTCTTTTTGTGTATCAATTTTTCTGAAGTCTCAATTTCAAAGATTGAAACTGTATGTTGAAATAATTAAAAAATACTGATGAAACTATAGTTTCAAAAAATAAAACAATAAACATAGCTACATCACACACCTGAAGATTTGATTAAACAAAATAGGATTGCATTTATCATTTGACTCGTTTATTTTTTAATAGTCGAAAATTGCATGACTGGACGTGGTGAGCACCAGTCAGTACTTGAACTTATATCAACAAGTACTAATCATCCAGCCCAAAGGCCGCGGACCACGACAGAAGGCAGAGTTATGTCTGTCCAATGTCGGAGGTTGCATGTGGTTTTCTTGGATTCTATCTATTAGATTGCTCTCTTCTTCCGACACTCAGGTTAGTAAAACAGCATGTTTTAACATGCCTACTGGAGGAAGTTATGCAAGACTCTATTGAAAAATTATATACAGATATCGTCATCATAGGCGGAAGCTTGGTCGGTCTTTCAGCCTCGCTATTTTTATCATGGCGTGGTGTCAAAAATATTGTTATTGAAAAACATCTGGGAAGCTCTCCCCATCCACGAGCGATTGGATATACCGAACATACATTGGAATTTTATCGAGTTGTCGGGATCGATGATAAAATCCCGCAGACCGATGCAAATTTTCGTTTGCGGCGTGCAAAAGTTGAAAGCTTGAGTGGAAAATGGATAGAAGAATATCCTTGGACACCGCACAAACTGAATACAACACCCATACAAGTTTCCCCAGTAAAAGGCGCTGCAATCGCACAGGATAAACTGGAACCTATCCTTCGAGAACGTGCCTCAGAATTAGGTTCCGACTTAAAACCCGGATTTGAAATGCTGGACTTCAATGAATGTCCCAATGGCATTTCCGTTCGCATACGTGATCGTAAAACTGCCAAGGAAAGTATTATTCATGCAAAATATATGATCGCTGCTGATGGCTGTAATAGTCCTGTCAGGGAAAAATTAGGAATTAAACGTAATGGCGTGGGTTATTTACAAACAGTCCATAGCGTTCTTTTTAGCTGTCCTGAAGCTGATACATATCTTGATCGTGGTATCCAGCAATTCGAAATTGAACAACCTGAACTAAAAGCATTTCTGACAACATATCATGATGGTCGGTGGGTATTAATGTTCACAGATAATCATAAAAGGACAGAAGATGAGCTAAAAGTAGCAATTCAACTCGCCCTTGGCAAAAACATGGATTTTGAAATCATCACGACTAGGACATGGGAAATGGCTGGACTCATCGCTGAGCAATATAGCAAAGGAAATATATTCCTGGTTGGGGATGCGGCTCATCAGCTTCCTCCAACACGTGGAGGATTTGGTGCTAATACAGGGATAGATGATGCTTATAATCTCGCATGGAAGCTTGAATTTGTGGTAAAAGGCTTATCAGAAAAAAGTCTACTCTCAACATACAATGAAGAGCGCCACCCCATTGGGGTTTTAAGACACGATCAAACATTCGCACGACCAGATTATCAAAGAATCATAGGGAAAAAACTGACAAATGTCCCTCTGATAGATGATATTGCAATAGAATTAGGTCAGCTTTTACGTTCATCAGCGATCATTGGCGCTGATAAAAACCTTCCCTCTGCCGCAACCCCGACTGAATGGGCTGGTCAACCAGGGGTTCGGGCACCACATGCATGGATTGATTATCAGAAAAAAAATATTTCAACTATTGATCTGTTTGGGCAAGGATTTGTAGTTTTATCCCAAAATCCTGTCTGGCGTACAGCTGCCGAAACGGTCTATCAAAAAACTGATATTCCTATTCGAACCTTTATTATAGGAGAAGATATTCAGTTTGCCCCCTCTGAAAGTTTCGAGGAACTCTTTGGCATTACGTCGAGTGGGGCAAGTTTAATTCGACCTGATGGGATTGTGGGCTGGCGAAGTAAAAAGCAACCCAAACATGTAGCAAACGAACTCACTCAGGCAATCATTCAAATCACTGCAGCAGTAAAAAAAGAATAAATACTGTTATTGTTTTTGATTTAGCCCATACCCAATTGAATAAAAGATGGATTAACCTCGAGTCAAAGAAAGTAAATTACGTTCTTTGACTCATTAAAACCGATTAACGTTGATGATAAAAACAAAATAACAATGCATGATTTTTAACCAATGAATTATAAAGTTAAATATCAGCATACAACTATGCAAAATTCACTTATATTTTCATATAAATAAATACATTGAACTAAAACCTAATAACTAAGTCCTCCCGATTTGGCTTTTCCATCAAAGAAACTCCTATTCACCTAGCCATATACCCCTAAATTTTGTAGAATACTGTTTTTAAACCAAGGTGCTTGTTTATGACCACTTGGACTCCACACGTCACAGTCGCTACAGTTGTTGAAAAAGATGGGAAATTCCTTTTTGTTGAAGAGCATACAGAAGGTGTAACTCATACAGTATTCAACCAGCCTGCGGGTCATGTCGAAAAAGATGAAACTCTCATTCAGGCAGCAATTCGTGAAACGATGGAAGAAACAGGTTATCAAGTAGAAATTGATTCTTTAATCGGGATATATACCTATACCCCTCCAATGTTTCCAGACCGTACCTACTATCGTTTTTTGTTTTCAGCCCATGTGCTTGAACATTTTCCCGATGCAAAACTAGACACAGGTATTCTTGGTCCAGTATGGATGACGCTTGAAGAGTTGATAGATACTGCCCGAGCTCGTAGTCCACTTGTCATCAAAGCCATACAAGATACCATCTCTGGTCAACGTTATCCTTTATCGCTCGTTTATGAGCACAAAAACTCTCCTTTAACTTCCACTCTGGATGCTTAATTTTATGCAACAACGTGTCATCGTCGGTATGTCTGGTGGTGTAGACTCATCTGTTTCTGCTGCACTTTTACTTCAACAAGGTTATCAGGTTGAAGGTCTTTTCATGAAAAACTGGGAAGAAGATGACGGCACTGAATATTGCACGGCTATGGAAGATTTAGCAGATGCACAAGCAGTTTGCGATAAAATCGGTATTAAGCTTCATACCGCAAACTTTGCAATGGAGTATTGGGACCGAGTTTTTGAGCATTTTCTACAAGAATATGCGGCTGGTCGTACCCCCAACCCTGATATCTTATGTAATAAAGAAATTAAATTCCGTGCATTCCTTGATCATGCCATGAATTTAGGTGCTGATTTTATCGCAACAGGTCACTATGCCCGCCGTGGTGAAACCATGATCAATTCCAAAGGTGAAGCATATGCTCCACTACTTCGTGGTTTAGATAACAACAAAGATCAAACTTACTTCCTGCATGCCGTACATGGTCGTGAGATTAATAAAACATTATTCCCTGTCGGTGAAATTGAGAAGCCACAGGTACGCAAAATCGCAGAGGAATTTGGCTTGGCAACTGCCAAGAAAAAAGACTCAACAGGTATCTGTTTTATCGGTGAACGTCGTTTTAACGACTTTCTAAAACAATACCTGCCAGCTCAACCAGGAAAAATTGTTCTCGATAATGGAAAAATTGTTGGTGAACATCACGGCTTAATGTACTATACCCTCGGTCAGCGTGGAGGTATCGGTTTAGGCGGCATGAAAGGCGCGACTGAAGGCGCATGGTTTGTACTACACAAAGATGTAGAAAATAACCGTCTGGTTGTAGGTCAAGGACATGAGCATCCACTCATGCAAAGTACCATTTTATGGTCAGAAGCCATAGACTGGGTTGCAGGTGAACAGGATATTCCTGCTAGTGGCTTCAAATGCACAGCAAAAACTCGTTATCGCCAACCTGATCAAGCGTGTACAATTTATAAAGATGATGCTTCACCAAACGGTGTACGTGTCGAATTTGATGAACCACAACGTGCTGTCACGCCAGGACAAAGTGTGGTTTTTTATGTAGATGAGGTGTGCTTAGGTGGTGGCGTTATTCACCATACCAATGCACCAAAACCTGATTTTATTTAAAGGAATATTAGGCATGGTTGAGTTACCCTTTCAACAGCCTCGTACTTTGAATCAACGCCAAAATAGAGCTTTGGCGCTTGCAGCTGTGTTTCAGGCTACACAGCTTACGCATATGACGGCGATGATGGGACGACAGACCATTGGTGAAAGTGGGAACTTCTACTTTGAGCAACTCATCAAAGCCAGTCTAAACATCAGACCTGTTGAAAACTGCTCCTGTCAGACTCTAGACTTTTTTAATCAGCTTGCTGATATTTCCTTAGGCCTTAAAACATTAGAAAGTAGTATTACCCAGCCTTTTTCAACAGCTCCCAAATCCCGTTTACCCAAGATGAGCAATGCAAAACTACCGATGTCCTATGCGATGTCTTTGCTTGCATTAGAAAAGAAAGTCTATAACAATCCTGAATATGTAGAAATTATTGAACAATCTCAGCAAAAAATACTAAAACAGCTTTCCTTTTTTGATAATAACTATGTTCATCCAAGCATTCTTGCCAATCTTGCACAAACTTATGTTGAAACTGCTGGTCAAATTAATCCCCGTATTCTAGTTCGTGGTAATGCTGAAGCATTTAAAGATGCCTCACATACCAACCGTATTCGTGCAAGCTTATTCACTGGGCTACAAATGGCGCATTTATGGCGTCAGCTTGGTGGCAGTTCATGGAATATGATTTTCAGTAAGCGCAGGCTTCTCCAAGATATTCAGGATCTTGCCCGTTTACAATATCAGGTTGTCTAACTTGATGATAAGCAGGCTTTTTGTTTTATGTTTAATTCCATAGTTTAAGGAATCCATATGAACGCTTTAACAGCACTTTCTCCACTTGATGGACGTTATGCAAGCAAATGCGATGCGCTACGCCCTTTCCTCTCTGAGTTTGGACTCATTCATGCTCGTGTGACAGTTGAAGTGCGTTGGTTACAAGCGCTTGCAAACCGTCCTGAAGTTACTGAAGTTAAACCATTTTCAAGTGAAACCAATGCTGCACTAGATGCGATTGTTGCAAATTTTTCTGAAGAAGATGCACTTCGTATTAAAGAAATCGAACGCACAACCAATCATGATGTAAAAGCAGTTGAATATTTTCTCAAAGAAAAAATTGCACATATTGATGAATTAAAAGATTCAGGTGAATTTATTCACTTTGCATGTACATCAGAAGACATCAACAACTTGTCACACGCTCTAATGCTGAAAAATGGTCGTGAAGTTCTTGTTGAATCTATGCAGAAGATTATTGATAGCATTGTTGCCCTTGCTGAAACGCATGCTGATCAACCTATGCTGTCACGTACACATGGTCAGACAGCTAGCCCTACAACATTAGGGAAAGAAATGGCGAACGTGGCTTACCGTTTAGCTCGTCAAATCAAACAGTTTAAAAATGTTGAACTTTTAGGCAAGATCAATGGTGCTGTCGGTAATTACAATGCGCACTACTCTGCTTATCCAGAAATTAACTGGCCAGCTCATTCTCAGGCATTTGTTGAATCTTTAGGTTTAACATTTAATCCTTACACAACTCAAATCGAACCACATGACTATATTGCTGAGCTTTTTGATGCTTTACGTCGCTTCAATACGATTTTGATTGATTTTAACCGTGATGTTTGGGGCTATATTTCTTTAGGTTTCTTCAAGCAAAAACTTAAAGATGGTGAAGTTGGCTCTTCTACAATGCCACACAAAGTTAACCCGATTGATTTTGAAAACTCTGAAGGTAACCTGGGTATTGCCAATGCAGTACTTGCTCATTTAGGTGAAAAACTTCCAGTTTCTCGCTGGCAACGTGACTTAACCGACTCAACTGTACTTCGTAATATGGGTGTTGGTTTGGCACAAAGTTTGATCGCATTTGATGCTTGCTTAAAAGGTATTGGTAAACTTGAGCTGAATGCTGCACGTATTGCAGAAGATCTTGATCATGCCCAGGAAGTTCTAGCTGAGCCGATTCAAACTGTTATGCGCCGTTATAATGTTGAAAAACCATATGAGAAGCTAAAAGCATTGACTCGTGGTCAAGCGATGACTCGTGACATGATGGTTAACTTCGTCAATGGTGATGAGTTGGTTCAAGTTCCTGCTGAGCAACGTGCTCGTTTAGCTGAACTTACACCTGCAACCTATACTGGTAATGCAGCTGAACAGGCGAAACAGATCAAGGATTTGATTTCTAAAATCTAAATTATAGATTTTAACCAATAAATGAAAGCGAAGTTTAGGCTTCGCTTTTTTATTAGTCTTTCAATTGACATTTAAATGCTCCAATAAAAAAACCTCATTTGGGCAGATTTACGTTTTTTTCAATATCTAAAGGTAATCTCTTTTTTAATTAAAACCNAACCAATTCAAAAACTTTTCCCACAGGCTACGTCCTGAATAATCATATTCTTCTTGGCTACAACCGTAAGGATCTTCAACTTTCATTAATACTGTTTTTTTCGATTTCTGAGTAACACATACTCTTTGGGAGTAAATTTTATCTGCCTCCATATTCAAATAATATGGAATATTATTTTTAAAATTTGAAGCATTTACAATAATACAGTTTTGTTCTTTATTCGGTGTTTCAATATTATTATATAGTTTTTCATATGAACCATTAATTCCTGAGNTTCCTGATACCTCTCTCGCATATACATATACGCGACCACCATAAGCTTTAGCGGAACTTCCTCTCGTATATAAACATAAATTATTGTTCTTTATAGATACATATAAAGT
>NZ_OOGT01000058.1 GCF_900323515.1 Acinetobacter stercoris
CTTATTAATTGATTTTTCAAGATTTAATACTGGTAATTCCAAACAATATTTACAAGATTCAAATTTTTGAACATCAAAGCCATTTACAAATTCCATCAATTTCAAATAAGGATTAGTAAACTCATTGCCACCACTATGTTCTTCTAAACTTTCATCTACGATATGAGCCTTAAACTTACTCCAATTTTTTTGGAAAGATTCTGATTTGAAAGAAAACTCTTGACTATCAGCACTCATTTTTCATCTTTTATCATATTGTTTACATTAATAATTTATCATCAAATTTCAAAAAATCAAATAAGTTTCACTTTTAAAGAATATGTTCATCTGTAACAACCATTCTCCCAATTAACTAAAACAGAAAATACCTTTGAGCCATCGGTAAAACTTCCGCAGGCTCACAGGTCAAATGTACGCCATCTGCATGTACTTCATAGGTTTCAGGATGCACATCCATAACAGGACAATAACTATTATGTTTCATGTCCTTTTTATTGATATTTCGGGTGTTTTTCACCGCTGAAATGATTTTTTTCAGATTTAGCTTTTCAGCGACTCCTTCATCAATTGCCGCCTGTGATAAAAAAGTAATACAAGTGTTATGCACACCACGCGGATATGCACCAAACATCGGACGATAATGTACTGGCTGAGGTGTTGGAATCGATGCATTAATATCACCCATCGGTGCAGCAGCAATCATTCCACCTTTAATGATCATCGAAGGTTTTACCCCAAAAAATGCGGGTTTCCATAACACCAGATCTGCAAGCTTCCCTTCTTCGATTGAACCAATTTCATGACTTAAACCATGTGTGATGGCAGGATTAATCGTATATTTCGCAATATAACGTTTCACACGATTATTATCATGATATTGGTTATCTCCCTCTAAAGGACCGCGCTGTACTTTCATTTTATGTGCCGTTTGCCATGTCCTTAAAATCACCTCTCCGACACGCCCCATTGCCTGTGAATCTGATGACATCATGGCAATCGCCCCCATATCCTGCAAAATATCTTCTGCCGCTATGGTTTCACGTCGGATACGACTTTCAGCAAAAGCCACATCCTCAGCTATGGCTGGGTCTAAGTGATGACAAACCATGAGCATATCCAAATGCTCGTCTATGGTATTGACCGTATAAGGACGTGTCGGATTGGTTGAAGATGGTAGTACATTTGCCTGCCCGATGGCTTTCAAAATATCAGGCGCATGTCCCCCTCCTGCTCCTTCAGTATGGTAGGTGTGGATGGTACGATTTTTAAATGCAGCCAAGGTTTCTTCTAAAAAACCACTTTCGTTTAAAGTATCGGTATGAATGGCAACCTGTACATCATATTCATCGGCAACAGTCAGGCAGTTATCAATTGCCGCAGGTGTTGAGCCCCAGTCCTCATGCAATTTCAACCCCACAACACCTGCCTTGATTTGTTCAGCAATCGGCTCTGGCTGACTTAAATTACCTTTACCCAAAAGCCCGATATTCATCGGTAAATCATCTATCGCTTGAAGCATCGTCGCAATATGCCAGGGGCCAGGTGTCACTGTGGTGGCGGAAGTTCCTGCCGCTGGTCCAGTTCCTCCGCCAATCATGGTGGTTGTACCCGACATGAGTGCCGTTTCGACTTGCTGAGGGCAAATCCAGTGAATATGGGTATCTACCCCACCTGCCGTTAAAATCTGCCCCTCACCTGCGATCACTTCTGTTGCTGCACCTAAGGGAATATTGATGTTTGGTTGAATATCTGGATTGCCTGCTTTACCAATTTTCCAGATACGACCATTTTTTAGTCCAACATCGGCTTTGATAATGCCCCACCAGTCAATAATCAAGGCATTGGTAATCACTGTATCTGCAACATCCTGTGCTAAAAGTTGCGATTGTCCCATGCCATCACGAATGACTTTACCTCCGCCGAATTTCACCTCTTCCCCATATGTTGTAAGGTCTTGTTCCACTTCAACAAATAATTCAGTATCGGCTAAACGCACCCGATCACCAACGGTAGGACCAAACATTTCAGCATAAGCACGGCGTGACATTTTCATAGTTAATTACCTGAAATTTGTTTTCTATTTTTAGGTGATTATTGGCTTTGTTTTTAAAGCAATAATTTGATTTTTGAGCATGTTAAACTTATGAATAATTGCACTTTTATATTCAAAAGGAATAACCAATACTATCTGCACAGTAGTATCTTTAGCTCCTTGATATAAAGAATACTTCATAAGATTGATCTCAATAACCAAGTCACTGTTCGGTGCAGAGAAATTGCATATAAACTCTTCCTCAACCAATGATTTCATTGAAAATATTTGACTTGAATATTGCTGTATTTTTTCTAAATTTGCGATAAATTCAAATAATTCAACCTCATAAAAATAGCAACTATAGCTGATTTGTATAAAATTCTGATCTTGAATTTTATAAGTCATATAGATATCACGATCATAAAGTATCGGTTCAAAAATAAGTACTTGCCCATTCACATCAAACATTTCAAATGGCATCACAATTTCCCCATCACCCGACCAGCAAAACCATAAACTTCACGCTTCCCAGCCAATGCGACCAGTTCAACCTCACGTTTTTGTCCCGGCTCAAAACGAATCGCTGTACCAGCGGCAATATTCAGCCGATAACCTCTTGCCTGTTCGCGATCAAACTGTAGGGCATCATTGGCTTCATAAAAATGAAAATGCGAACCGACCTGAATCGGACGATCCCCCATATTGGCAACAGATATTTTTAAAGTTTCACGACCAACATTCAGTTCAATATCACGATCAGGGGTAATCACTTCACCGGGAATCATGGCATTTTCCTTATTTGATTAAATGATGGGCTGATGAACCGTGACTAGTTTTGAACCATCGGGAAATGTCGCTTCGACCTGAACCTCTGCAATCATCTCTGCCACTCCATCCATCACATCTTCACGACTTAAAAGCGTTGTTCCATAGTGCATCAGCTCACTCACGGTCATTCCATCACGTGCACCTTCGAGTAAAGCTGCTGAAATATAGGCAATCGCTTCAGGGTAATTCAGTTTTAAACCTCGAGCCTTGCGGCGTTCTGCAACCAGACCTGCGGTAAAAATAAGGAGTTTGTCTTTTTCTGTAGGATTGAGTTCCATTACATTTTTCCGATTTAGATCATGAGAGTCTTATGCAATAACTATGCACAAATTTTTATTATGACTTTACGTAAATCATCAATTTCATTTCCACTGCATTAGGTTCTCCATATCCTTGGGAATTCTTCATCCAGACCGTACCAATAACGCCTTAATTTTGCCCGTATTGCAGCAAAGGCATCATGACATTCACGGACATCATGCCCTAAAAAACGCGCACAGATCACATCCCCAAGCACAGTCAAAGTCACAGGAATATCCATTCGCATGATTAACTCGCGAATCAGCTCTATATGCTCATCAAGATAGAGGTTCGTGCGATATTGTTCAGGGGCTACCGCCCAAAAGCTCCCCATAACTGCACAATTATTCATACCTAAACAAGATGTTAGCCATCGATCATTACCTTTAAAATTGAGACTATCTGCTACCAACAACTGCTCATTTCTAAAAAGTTTAAATCTGTTTTGGTAATTTCCCTGTTCAAACTTTTCCAGCTGTGCCTGACGACCTAAAACCAGCATATCCCAACCGATAAAACTTGCAGATGTAGCCAAATGGATAGATGTTTCTGAATAAGCATTTGCACCATTAAAGAGCATGCTTTCTTGAGGAAGCCATTCAAAAATTGCATGCTGTTTTAGGTGAATGTGAATATGTTGAAAAGCCTGTTTAGCATTACTTTTATACCACTTTCCCGCTCCAGGAGTAGTCACTACAGCATGTGCCCCAGCATCGACAGTCATCTCAAAACTAAGATGATCTCCTCCTGCAATCCCCGCAGGTGGATGGACAATAATGGCATGACAGACGCCTGTTTTTTCAGGCCATAGCATTTTTTGCACCCGAACAGGACCAGAATGTTTTCTGTGATGCAAAATAGTGCGCCCGGAAGCCAGCTTGAATCCAAGCTCCAATTTTGCATACCAATATTGTGCATTTTTAGCTGACTGAGCCAATAAGGAAGCGTCCATCCCATCCTATCGTGTGTATTTCAAACAGGATCTGGATGAAGCAATAAATGCACCAATATTTTGCATAGATCAATTTTATTGCACTTATATTTTATTAATGTTCTTTTTGACGCCCAAAATATTCTACTGGTTTGATTAACCATAAAGAGAGTTTACGTAACAATCGATCAAACATCTGCTGTTGTAAAATCAGACATGTCAAAATAGATAACATTGCACATATCAGAATATTCACAAAAATATTAAAATGCAGATGACAATATTTTGTGATCAAAATCACCACAAAACCATGCAGTAAGTATACTGCTAATGTATTGCTTCCTAATTTTATAAAATGGTTTTCCAAACGTTTGGCACACCCGAACAAAGCAAAAACACCTAAAGCAGATATACATAAAATCGCAGCACGGATCAGAATGCCATCCCAATCGGTTACTTTAAGCTGAGAATAGCTCAGACTGCCATATAACCAGAATCGATTGATCTGTGTGCTATAAACCAGAACCGTAATGATGGAAAGAATCAGCATTCCTGCGATAGTTGCATATCTATACTGCTGAATAACCTGAATAATCTGCTTTCCATAAACACAACCAACAACAAAAAAAGGTAAAAAAGTAAAAATGCGTCCAATGGAATATTGATAATTATTCCAAGGCGACAAACCAACCAATAAAGAAAGAAAAACAGAAATAAGTACAGGAAAAGGTGTTCGAATCAGAAAGTGAGTGAGCGCTGTCCAGACCATCATGCCAAGCATATACCACAAAATCCAGTATGGCCGTTCAAACCAGTTAAAACGGATTTGCCCAGTCCAAATTGCATCAAATGCCGGATAAAGAAATTGAAAAGGTAAATACAATGACAGAAAAAAAATAATATTTTTAATCCAGTTGTTATCTTTAAACAGGAGTCCAGAAATAAAGATAAAAGCAGGCATATGTACAAAATAAATAACACCTAGTACGGTATGACTTGTGATCTGCCTCCAACCAATCATTTGCTCGATAAAATGTCCAAAAACCACTAAAAATATGAGTATGGCTTTACTGGTATCAAGGTAATGATTTCGCATGATTTAAAATTAGGGAAAATGATCTGTAAATATTATAGCCCTAATACCTGAATTTTATCTGTTTGAATCTGCGATAATAAATGCTGGTAAATCTGAAAATTCTCCTTATCAAAACAAACAAAATAGATATCCTGAAGATATTGATTATATTCAAGAAACTCAAGCACAGTTTCTATAGAGATTTCAGATGCCTGAACTTTAGGAAAATGGTATACACCAGTAGAAATATTCGGGAAAGCGATATTGGATAGTTGGTATTTTTCAGCAAGTTTCAAACTATTGAGGTAAGCTTTTTTGAGCAATTGATCTTCATTTGCCTGTCCGTCCTGCCAGATTGGACCAACAGTATGAATCACATAGTGACTTGGTAATAAACCTGCTGTGGTAATCACAGCTTCACCAACAGCACAACCTCCCTGCTTATTCCGAATTTTCTGACACTCAGCAAGTATCTGCTCACCACCTTTTCTGTGAATTGCACCATCGACACCACCACCTCCTAAAAGTGAGGTATTTGCAGCATTTACAATAGCATCGACTTTTTGAGTTGTAATATCACCGTAAACCAAATGTATTCTCTTCATTTTTATACGACCAACATCCAGATCAGTTTCTCTTTTGTATTTATATCATCCGAGTTTTTAACTTAAAAATCATATCATGATACACTTTGCCTACATATTCACAGATTTATTCTAAATATTGGCATGAGCAAAAAACAGCAATACACTCCAGGCGAATTTTATTGGTCATTTCTACTCCCTAAATATTGGGGCATATGGATTGCAATTGTTTTTCTCATGTTACTTGCGATTTTACCCTGGTCTATTCAGCATAGACTGGCAACATGGTTAGGGAATCTGGCTTTTAATAAACTCAAGTCACGGCGAAAAACCACGATCCGCAACCTGGAAGTCTGTTTTCCTGAATGGACAACGGAACAAGTTCAGGAAAATTCACGTCAGGTTTTTATCGATATGATGATCGGCGTATTTGAGACTTTAAATGCTTGGTACTCACCCAAATGGTTTAAAAATCGTGTGACTATTGAAGGTTTGGAACACATTACCAATGCGCAAGCTGAAGGTAAAGGTGTACTGTTACTCGGAACACATAGTACCTTGCTAGACGCTGGTGGCTATATTTGCGCTCAGTACTTTGATCCAGATGTGGTTTACCGTCCGCAAAATAATCCTCTTCTGGATATGCTGATTTACCGCTGCCGCGCAACAATTTATGCAAATCAGATCGACCATGATGATATGCGCGGACTCATTCGCCATCTCAAAGAAGGGCATGCAATCTGGTACAGCCCAGATCAGGATTTTGGCTTGAAGCAGGGAATAATGGCACCATTTTTTGGTACACCTGCTGCAACAGTGACTGCTCATAGACGTTTATTAAAAATCTCGAAAGCAGTTGCTGTTCCCTTATATTTCTACCGTCATGGTGATATTAACGATCCACGTTACCATATTTTAATCGAACCTGCGGTTGAACCTATGCCGAGTGAAGATGAGCTAGACGATGCTACCCGTGTCAATAAAATTATTGAAAATCAGCTTCGTATTGCGCCTACTCAATATATGTGGTTTCACCGTCGCTTTAAAACCCGCCCCGAAGGTTACGATAAAATCTATTAATTTATCGTTCCTATTCACCCATTATTTCAAGGATTATTCTCATGAAAGTTATGCAATTACTTCCAGAATTAAATAGTGGCGGTGTAGAACGTGGGACTTTAGAAATTGCCCGAGCCTTAGTTGCTGATGGTCATGAATCCATCGTGGTTTCAAATGGTGGGCGTTTGGTTCCAGATCTGGAGGCGGAAGGTACAACCCATGTTACTCTGCCTATTCATAAAAAATCACTTTCCAGTTTATGGCAAATACGACCACTAAGAAAAATTATCAAACATTACCAACCTGATATCGTACACGTTCGCTCACGTGTTCCTGCATGGTTAACCCATTTCGCATTAAAAGGTATCCCTGCAAATCAACGCCCTCATCTTATCAGTACGGTACACGGGTTTTATTCCATCAACCGTTATAGCCAGATCATGACACAAGCAGAAAAAGTGATTGCAGTTTCAGATAGTGTCGTGAAATACATTACAGATCACTATAAAAACTGCCCACCAGAAGACATTGTACGAATCTATAGAGGTATCGACCCCAAAGCTTTCCCACATGGCTATCAACCGCCTGCACAATGGTTTTTAAGTGTTTATGAAGATTTTCCTCAACTTGAAGACAAATTCCTGATCTGTTTACCTGGCCGTATTACCCGCCTAAAAGGTCATGAAACCTTGATTGAATTAATAGAAAAATTAACAAAACAATATCCTGATGTGCATGCCGTTGTCGTTGGTGGGGCTGATGAGAAAAAAGCAGCTTATCTGGATGAACTGGAAAACAGCATTCAATCTAAAAACCTGACGGATAAAATCACTTTTGTCGGGCACCGCTCCGATATACGTGAATGGCTTGCTTTTAGTAATATTGTTTTATCTCTATCAAATCAGGCAGAAACTTTTGGTCGTACAGCTTTAGAAGCATTATCCGTCGGTACACCTGTAATCGGTTGGAATCGAGGTGGTGTTGCTGAGATTTTATCTAATCTCTATCCTCAAGGGTTAATTGAAGTTGATGACCAAACTGCATTGTTCAATGCAGTGCAAGCCCATATCCATCAACCTAAAGATGTTGCACCAGTCACGATGTTCAGTTTGAAAGATATGTGTGATCAAACAATTGCACTATACAAACAAGTCATACGCTAAAAATATCTTTAAGATGTACAGCAAGTAAAATCAGTTTCTTGCTGTAATTTTACATAAAAAACACAAATTGCTAAAAAAGTTTTCATATATTGCTAAAAAATGCCATTTTACTCATAAATGAATAACAATATAATTTTATGGATTTTTTTTCATATTGAATCACACTTTTTTTAATTTATTGTTTAGTTTCCCATTATGAACATAGAAGCAGATCTTAAAAATCCACTTGTACCAACTGATCAAGAGAGAAGTGAAGCAAAAAATTTACCTTTAGGTTGGATATATAGAATTGACCCTCATTACAATGAATCAACAGAAGTTCCCCCATCAGCAATTATCGGTGCATGGGAAGTAGATGCCAGAGGGGAAATTATTGAGAACTTTGTCCCAAATCCTAAATACAAAAAATCAGAATAGTTGTTAATTATATTTTGGCTTATTTTATCTTTCTAAAATAAAGCTCAACGAAGATAATCACAAATATTTGATAATTATTTTTTATTTTTCAGTCTTTCCAAGAACATATCATAACTTTCAACAAAATAATCCGCTTTGCTTTTGATGTCCTCTAACTCATGTGCAGAATATTGGTCATAAATTGCGGCAACATCAATCTTTGCACAGTTTGCAGCTTCAACTCCAATTAGTGAATCTTCAATAATCAGACATTCATCTGCACTTACATTAAAATGTTTAATGGCTTTTAGATACATTTCAGGATGTGGCTTGATATTTTCAACATCCTCTCGTGTAAGAATGAGAGAAAATAACTGTTTAATATCTATCTTTTGCTGAATATTCATATTATTTTTGCGATAACGTTCGACATTGTTAATACTGGTCGTTGTAGTCAATGCCAAAATAACCCCTTGAGACTTTAAAGTATTTAAAAAAACTTCAGCTTTAGGTTTAAGATCAATAACATGATCCAAAAAATAATACGATATCCCATAGCGACGTTCTTTTATCACTTTCTTATCTAAATCAATTTGATACTTTTGCTTGATAAATCCGCAATATTCCAGATAAGGATCAGCTAAGGTTTTAAATTTTTTTAACTGTTCATCACGTTGTTGCTGAATAGTTGGGAAATCAATCTGCTGTCCACTCAATTCATTTATAAGTTCAGCGTCTATTTGATTCCAGACTCCTACAGAATCAATTAATGTTCCGTCCAAATCAAAACAAATCAACTTCTTATTCTGAAACATTTTTGACCTAGAGTTTAAAAGATATAGTGATCATATCTAAATCAACTCTGCAAAAACAAGTCTTGAAATCAAGCTATTTTTAAGATGGGTAGCTTGGCTATAATTTGTCGAAACAACTAAATTAAAACCCGGGTTTTGCATCCTGCAAAACCCGGGTTTGTGAGGTTGTGCTTTCATCTTTTTTTATTATTTTTTTACATTCCGTGTCATCATATTCCATGACTTTACTCCATCGGCTTCGTCTTCCATATGGGACTTTCCATTCCCTACTCCATATGCCGATGATTAAAGATTATGCCAAATCAAAATGTTATACTATCCGCTTAGGGACTAAATCCTTGTAAGCTTTTTCTTACATTAGGAATGGTTATAATATTTAAAGCTTAAACTCAATTTTTATAATCCTGTGCAATTTCATCTGTCACTATTTTTTCTTCCTTCTCTGCTTTCTCAATCCCTTCTTCGATTGCCTGTTTCGCTTCCTCTCCATCAGAAACTGTTTCTTCCAGCTCTTGCTGTATTTGCTCAAATACTCGCCCTGTCTGTAATACCACATATACAGGAAAATGATCCGAACCTATATCTACAACACGGTGCATTTCTACCAAAGCAAAATCAGTACTATGAAAAATATGGTCTAATGACCAACGTAATAATGGATATTTCGCATGAAAGGTATTTACAAATTTACGTCCTACTCGTGGATCTAACAAACCACTAATTCTCTGAAATAGCCGTGTGGTTCGTGACCATGCCACATCATTCAGATCCCCCATAACAATACAGCTTTCATCCAGATCCTTGATTTGATCACCAACAATAAGTAATTCGGCATCTCTCAAGGTTGAGTCTTTCGCCTCTGTTGGGCTTGGAGGTTTAGGATGCAAACAATACAGATTTACAGGCTGTCCACTCCTTAAAATAACCGTGGTATGAATAGACGGAATTTCATCACTGAGTATAAATTTGACCTCCGTATCTTTTAACTTTAACCGGCTATAAAGATGCATGCCATACAAATTATCTAGTGGGACTGGTACACGGTATGGATAATCTGCCTCAATGACTGAGAGTTCATTTTGCCAGGTCTGATCAGTCTCAAGAGTTAATACCAGATCTGGCTGTAACTTCTGTATCTGCGCGATAAGACGATGATATTCATTATTTGGTGTTAGAACATTTGAAACCAGTATGGAAATTTGTCTGCTTTTGTCTAACTGCTCATTTCGTACTTGCTTGACCTGTTTTTTCCATAAAAAAGTATATGGCAACACCATTTTTAACTGGTAAACGAGTGCAGCAATAAGCAGTAACAAAATACTTTGCCGAATCCAATCCCATTGAGCTGGCCAAAATATAATACAGATCAGAGAGATGAAGCCGACTGACAAAATTTGTAATCTTGGAAAATCAGCACCTCTAAACCACCACTGATCTTTAGGAATCAATGACCAAAAGCTAAGCCAGATCACTATTCCAGAAATTATTTCAATCCATATCATTCATTTGATCTCTAATATTCTTAATTTTTGAATCATTCATAAATTTATATCAGTTTTGCATGTAACATAAACAAGATATATTGCACAATATTATTGCTGTTTTCATTGTGTAGCGCTTGCAGTTAAACGCTCTTTTGATACACTCATATCCCTTTTAATTTTTTTAACGCACCGAGGCAAAATGACATGAAAGTAGGTCTGGTCGGTTGGCGCGGGATGGTTGGTTCCGTCCTTATGCAACGTATGGTTGAAGAGAATGATTTTGCTCATTTTGAGCCATTCTATTTTTCTACCAGTAATGCAGGTGGTGAAGCACCTGCTTTTGGTGGTAAGACTGCCCCAGCACTTATGGATGCAACAGACATTACCAGTCTGAAGCAAATGGATGTCATTATTACCTGCCAAGGTGGCGACTATACTTCTGAAGTTTTTCCAAAGCTCAAAGCTGAAGGCTGGAATGGGTATTGGATTGATGCGGCATCAACACTACGCATGTCTGATGATTCAATCATTGTTCTTGATCCTGTCAATGCCAATGTCATTAAAGATGGCTTAGTCAAGGGAACCAAAATCTTCGTTGGTGGTAACTGTACAGTTTCACTTATGTTGATGGGTCTAGGATCACTTTTCCAGCAAAATCTGGTTGAATGGATGACTGCGATGACTTATCAGGCAGCTTCTGGTGCGGGTGCACAGAATATGCGTGAACTCATTACAGGTATGGGGTATTTGTATAACAATACCAAAGATTTGTTAGATGACCCTAAATCTGCAATTCTTGACATTGATAGTAAAATTGCCAGCCTACAACGTGGTGAAGGCTTCCCTGCGGCCAACTTTGGTGTACCTTTAGCTGGTTCTCTCATTCCATATATCGACAAACAATTAGAAAACGGTCAATCCAAAGAAGAATGGAAAGGTCAGGCAGAAACCAATAAAATCTTGGGTAATGCGCAAATCGTTCCAATTGATGGTCATTGTGTTCGTATCGGTGCAATGCGTTGTCACTCTCAGGCATTGACCATCAAGCTTCGTAAAGATGTTCCTTTAGATGAAATTGAAGATATGATTCGTCAATCCAATCAATGGGCAAAAGTTGTTCCAAATACCAAAGAAGCATCCATGACTGACCTGACTCCAGTGGCAGTTACAGGTACATTGACCGTTCCTGTTGGTCGTTTACGTAAACTAAATATGGGTAAAGAATACCTTGGTGCATTTACTGTAGGTGACCAGTTATTGTGGGGTGCTGCGGAACCTTTACGTCGTATGTTACGAATCCTGATTGATTTTAAAAATGCTTAATCAAGCTTTAAGCAAATAATGAAAAGCTGATCACATTTGATCAGCTTTTTTTTTCAATAGATATTGTGAAATCATAACTTTCTTATAACATGTAGTGATTGGGGAATTTTGTCACTGTTTTTGATCATTTTATTTTGGATCGAGATGACTTTTTATAAAAAATTGAAAATTGCCATTTTTTTGGGGATTTATACACAGACAATTCATGCAATTGTTTTTGAACCCTTACAGGTTCAATCTGGGCCAGGCGAGCTGCTCTATGCAGAAATGCCCTTTAAAAACTCAAATACAAATCAATTACTTCAAGTCAGCCTTGCCAGTAACGACGATCTTTCTTCGATCGGTATTGTTCAAAAGATTCCAGGAAATATAAATTTTTATACTCGACGCTCTGGAAATGGTACAGGTGTTATTGTCATCACTTCATCCAGACCCATTATTGATTCTGAACTGAACTTTGTTGTAAAAGTCATTGAAGGTCAATCAACACGGCTTCAGCAAATCAAGACAACGATTCGTCGTCGTGAAAAAAATAGTGAATCTTATGGCAGTCCCAAAGAAAAATTATTGACACCACAAATCGTGGTTAGTGAAAAGGATATCGCATTACAGCTTCCTGAAAGCAATGCTTTTCAAAAGCCTACAACACCAGATAAATCTGGAACTCAAGAGACTTTTAAATCACTTGCAATTCATACAGGTACTCCACCAGCCTTAAATCAATCAAAAATAGAAAACTCAGCAATCAATATACAATCCATTCCCGAAAAAAAACCAGTCAATGCATCCGGTCAACGCCCAGAACAATCAATACCAAATGATGATCAAACCAAGTTGCCAAGCTCTAAAAAAGCTAAAGCATATGTTGTCAAATCAAATGAAACCTTATGGGGTATTGCAGCAAAGATTGCTGCCAAAAATCATCGGAAGATTCATGATGTCATGCGTGAAATAAAAGAAAATAATCAACATGCTTTTATTCAAGGTAATGAAAACCGTTTAAGACAAGGTGTTGCTTTAAATCTAGCTGCCCGAAATACCCCTTCACAGCCTAAATATAATCAAAAGCCCAAAACTGTAAAATCTAATGCTCAGGCTTATAAAAAAACCAAATATCGATTAGATCAGGCTGAAATGAGTCTGGTGGCAAGTCAACAATCTGACTCGAGTTTGAGTGCAACAGCAAATCAAGCTACTCAAAATACCAAACTCAATACTCAGCTGGTACAAAAACGTCAAAATACACTTCATCTACAAAAGCAGGTTAGTCAATCTGAACTAAATTTGAAATTGAAAGAACAGCGTATTCAGATATTGAATGCAAAACTCGCGCAATTACAGCAACAATTGCAACAGCAAGAAAATGCACTCAAGTTAAGTAAAAAGCAAAATAAACATTAGTTTATCGTATTTTAAATAATTTAAGGGGACTTAAAATGTGGTATGCCATTCCATTTATTGTATTATTGGTAATATTACTTGTACTCAACAAGAGAGCTAAAAATAAAACACAGTCCCATCCAACTGCTACACAAAAGTTGCTCTCAAAATCACCTAAAAAAAAACCAGATATAAAAACGACTCATTCTGTTCGAACCACTCAAAACAATCAGGCTCAAATACCAGTTGATAACACTCTGCAAAAACCAATTGATGAAGCGCTAAAAGCCAGAGTTGAATATCTGATTCATGAAAAACAATACGCTCTAGCTGAGGCTATGCTAAATAAAGAGCTAAACTTAGCTCCCAATACTCATGAGCTTTATTTATATCTGGTTGATATTCATTTATTACAACACGATGAACTCGCTTTAGAACAGCTGATAACCTACATCAGATCTTTGAATCTTGTGGACATTTATCAGCATGCAGAAGATAAATGGAATGAGTATAAAACAATCAAACTATCTGATACTGATCGTCAAGTCTCAGTCCCTCCAGAGCAGACTCCAGAAGAAATAACATTAAAAACTGATGAACCAGTTACAAATGCAGTTCCTTCTTTGGAATCTAATCATGAACATCTTATAGCTGAAACCTTGTCAACCTCAGATACACTACTGTCTGATCAGGACTTTAAACAAGATTGTTTTTCACAATCAGAAACCACTACTCCAGTTCAGGAGAAAGAAGCTTTAGAATTTGTTTTCAATCCATCATTACCCACTCAAGATCCAGATACACTAGATCTGGATAAAACATTTTCTGCATACCAATCCGATATAGTTGCTGATTCTGACAATCAGAGCAGCACGTCACAAATACAACTTGAGGAAGATACATTCGCCGTTGCGTTCGAACCAAATACAAGCACACCCACTAAAGAATGCGTTGAATACCCTATACAACCAGATACTTCATTAACAGTATCGGACATAGAGGAAAAAACTGACATAGAAAAAATAGAAGTCTCTATATCTGAGCAAGAAATACATTCAGGTGATCTTGATCATGCTTCAGTGAGTGACGGTGTTAATCTGGACATATTACTACAGGCTCAAGCAGAACCTGTGATCATAAAACCTGTGTTTTTTGATCCGTTACAAAAAGAATTTCCAGAAATACTTGATACAGATGAAGCCCAATTAAACCTGGATTTAGCTGAACACTATATCAAACTGGGTGCCTACCAATCAGCACAGCAACTCTTAACTCGACAAGAACATATCTATTCTGAAAAACAACGAGAACATTCACAAAAATTATTGAATAGCATAGCTTCTTAATTTTTTTGGCTTTAAGATAAAGTAGTCATTCATTCATGGCTACTTTTACTATGACAAAAAAAATTGCACTAATTTATATGGGTGGAACTTTTGGTTGTATCGGTGAGCCATTAAGCCCCATGCCAGAAGCTGATTTTTTGCAACGCTTAAAACGTGTCCTTCCCGCACAACATAAAATTGACTGTTATAGCGCGAGACACATTATTGATAGCAGTGCCGCCACTGCATCTGACTGGCTTGAACTGATTCGCCAGATTCAGCAATTACAACTTGCTGGTTATGAGCATTTTGTCATTATTCATGGTACTGATACGCTTAGCTATGCTTCAGCCATGCTTTCAAAATTTTTACAAACATCATGTAAGGTCATCCTGACAGGTAGCCAATATCCTCTTTTAAATGTGCAAGGTGATAATACCCGAGAATTTACTGATGCTGTAGACAATTTAAATACGGCGATTGATGAAGTAGCTAAAGTACAAAATGGGGTTTATTTGGCCTTTTATCATCAAGTATTCCATGCCAGTACAGCCATAAAAGTCCATACAACCGCCCTAGATGCATTTAGAGGGCAAAAGGTCAATCAGCAGCTTCCTTATTCTCCTGACAATCCTTTCATTGTTGAAAAAGCACATATTGAACAGGCGAAAGAGTTCAATATTATCAACTGGATGATGCAGCCAATTTCTATCCAGCATTTAGAACACAACCTTGAAAATCTTTTAAATGCGCCTCCACATTTTCTTATTCTTCAAGCTTATGGTACAGGCAATCTGGCAGTAAGCGAAAAAATAATTCAAACTTTCAAATCCTTAAAGAAAAAAAACTGCTTAGTGGTTTTAACGACTCAAGTACCCTTAGGTGGAATAGATCAACGCTATGCAATAAGCCAATGGATAAAACATGCTGAAATTTTGATAAGTGATTGTCAAAGTCTTGCAGATCTTTATGCAAAAGCACTCAAAATGTATTTACAATACCCATCCTTGGAGCAATGGTACAGCCATTGGTATGATCAACCTGAATAGAGGTCATTATGCAACGTTTTGCGGTAGGTATTGAGTTTTGTGGCATTCGCTATAGAGGTTGGCAAACTCAGCAACCAGGCGTTCGTAGCATTCAGGAAACACTAGAATCAGTCTTGAGCAAGATTGCAGATGAACCTGTCATTCTGCATGGTGCTGGTCGTACAGATGCTGGCGTGCATGCCACAAATATGGTTGCACACTTTGATACCAACGCAATTCGTCCAGAACGTGGCTGGTTAATGGGGGCTAACAGTCAACTTCCCAAAGACATTGCAATTCAGTGGATCAAGGAAATGGATTTTGAATTTCATGCCCGTTTTAAGGCTCAAGCACGTCGCTATCGCTATGTGGTTTATCAAAATCCAAGTCGTCCGGCACTATTGTACAAACAAGTTACTCATGCCTACTACCCACTCGATGTAGATAAAATGATCGTTGCTGCTCAAAAATTTGAGGGAACCCATAACTTTGAAAGCTTCAGAGCAGCAGCATGCCAGTCCAATCAACCTGTTCGACATGTCAGCCACTGTCGTTTAATACGTCATGGAGCTTATTTAGTACTGGATATTCAGGCAGATGGTTTTTTACACCATATGGTGCGAAATATCATGGGATGCTTACTGGAAGTTGGTCAAGGCATGTATGACATTGAACATATAGATGAAATATTTGCAGCAGAAGATAGAAAAGCAGCAGGTATTACAGCTCCTCCAGATGGCTTGTACTTCATTCAGGCACATTATCCAGAACAGTTTGATTTACCCAAAGTTCCACTCGGTCCACATTGGTTAAATATGCCAGAGTAATAGATTTTTATTTATTCCAACCTCCCTTTTTATAAAAGGGAGGAAAATAAAATGGGAAATTTAGCGCTGTTTACGTTTTCTATATTCTACAGGTGTTTCATTCGTCCAGCGCTTGAATGCTCTATAGAACGTACTTGGTTCTGAAAAACCAGTCAGATACACAATTCGTTCAACACTCTCATTCGTACCAGCAAGAAGTTTCTTGGCTAAACGGCAACGATAATCCGAGAGAATCTGCTGAAAACTGGTATTAGCTTCAGAAAGCTGCGTTCGCAAACGTCTAGGTGTAATATTCAGTTGCGCTGCAACAGTTTCCAGAGTTGTTTCACCACTCTCTAAAGTTGACCCAATGGCACGGCGAACTTCTCCAACCAAATCATAACGAGCCAGTTCTTGAAGCTTTTCAATCGCTAATTGCTCATGCAATTGTAGCAATTCTGGTTCTGCCTGCCAAAGTGGATAACTCAGGATAGTTGGATCAAAATATAAGCGTGTTTCTTTTTGCCCTAAACTCACTGGGCATTCATAAACCCGAAAATATTCGTCTTCAGATGCACCATCTGCGAAATTAAAATCAATATACAAAGGCTCAAAACGACCTTCTGTAATAAACTTAAAAAATCGAAGAATGCCTGAAATGGCACACTCAGAAAAATGGCGATTGACCAGACTATCTGCCCATGGCTGAATACCATTGGTCAAATAACATTGCCCATCTTCGAGTACCAATCTGGCATGAAATGCATCACTAATCAGACGCTGATACGCCAGTGCCCTTTTTAAGCCTTCGCCAAAGTTTTCACTACTGATAAACAAGTGCTCAATTACCTGACCACGATAGAGTGGCAAATGCTCACCTAGATGCAAGCCAATATCTGGATCATTACTGACTTCTTCAGCCGCAATCCAGAACGCGTATTGAGCACTCAGTGGTGTACGCGCATTTTGTTCAACTTGATTTAGCGCAACACCCGCTTTCGTTAAAATTTCTTCGGTAGGCAAACCAGCACGACGAATCGCTTGATAGCCTAATCGTAAAACAACCGAAGCATCCGTTAGCTGACCCACTTAAGTACCCTTCCTTGTATGTTATTCATTTATACTTAAAAACAGTGATTTTAGATTACAGTCGATTGACCAAACTGACAACATCTCAGAGCACTTTTTTGTTGAATATTTTTATCTAATTGTTCGCTTATTTTGAGCACAGATGCCAGCCTTACTGGCTATTTCATCTTGTTTTTTCCAAAAAAATTGCCTATAATTTGCGCCTTTCCAATTTGATCATCAGGTAGGCTATGGCCAATAAAGAGGAACTTATCGAGTTCGAAGGCGTTGTCACCGAAACGCTTCCTAATACTATGTTCCGTGTGCGTTTAGAAAACGGTCACGAAGTGATTGCTCACATTTCAGGTAAAATGCGTAAACACTATATTCGTATTTTGACTGGTGACCATGTCAAGGTTGAAATGACACCATATGACTTGACTAAAGGTCGTATTACATATCGTGCACGCTAAGTTTTAGTGTAAGCAGAAAAGCCACATTCAGTGGCTTTTTTTCGTGCTGCTATTAATATACTTGATACTCAATCCAATGCACTCGATTTACAGCCAATTGTATTGCATTCACGGATACGCTCACGTAACCAATGATTACGTTCTTGGGTTTTACTCAGTCTACACTGAACATCGACTGTTGAAGCATGAGTACACTCTGAATCTCTCTCTCTAATCCAAGCAAGTTGAGACCTTTTCAGAGTAGCTTTTTGAGTGGCATTCAACTTGGCTCTCAATGCCTGATAACTTTTATTTAGTTCTGCATCTGCACTTGCATAAACTTTATTTGTACAATAAATATCATCAAAATTATTTCTGGTATTGTCACAATTATCTGCCAATGCAAAACTTGAAATCATTAAGCAGCTTAGACTGAATAATATTTTTTTCATGTTTTATCCCTTTTCTCGGTGATTTTAAATTTATCTAATGCATGTGAAATTAAATACTTTAATTTTCATACAGTCATTATTATTAAAAGACAAACCAATTATCTGATTTATCTTCTCAGCAACATTTTATATGCAATGATCATCATAAGATATGATTAGTTCGATAAAGATCGCAACTCTAGGGAATGGAGATAAACGATGAGAACCATTTTTAGGCTCTATATAATACTTATCAGTACAAACCTATTTATTGCCTGTCAAACAACGGATATACGCCCATTCGATTTAAATGCATATCTGCAAAGATATATTGGGCAATCAAGCTCCGATATCCAAAAACACCTTCACTTTTATAATCTCGGTTATCAATCGGCCCAACCTGTTTTGAGTGACAACCATCTTATCTATACGATTTATCAGCCCATAAACATTCCAATTATGATCAATAGTGATCCATTAAACCCTGGTCCTATCAGAGCAAATAGCTATGATGTCCATTTAAAATGTAATGTGATTTTCAACCTACAACAAGGTGTAGCCCATTCTATTTCATATCAAGGTAACTCATGTTAAGAAAAAATTTAAAGTAATGACTTATATTTTAATAATACTTATCCATAT
>NZ_OOGT01000129.1 GCF_900323515.1 Acinetobacter stercoris
GTCTTTTTTAGTTCAACAATTGACAACTATATCTAACAAAAGCATATAAATTTGAATTAGGGCAATACTAAAATAATGAAAAATATTTAATAATAAATGTCTTATTTTTTATTAATGAGAACTTCTTTATACTTTTATATTGATAAGATAATGAAAGCCCTATTTTTTCTCAAAGGCTTTCATCCCTATTCCTAGTATTAGGATAGTTCAATTGAAGATGCTTCCAGATGTTGATGTGCTTTGGCTAAATTCAGATATTTAACAGCACACTTTTTATTTCTACGCACCCCAATACCCTCTTTATAAACTTTGAATAGTTCAAAATAAGCATCGACTTCACCAAACTCTGCTGCCTGTTTTAACAATTCCACATATTCATTCAAATCAGATTTTACCCCTATACCATTTCGGTACATTTGAGCCAATAAGTAATAGGCTCGTATAACTTTATGTTCTTTGGCTTTAAGTAACCACATTCTTGCCTGATCCATTCTATGATGCTTTTGCTCATAAATTGCCATACATAACATGGCTTGTGGATGCCCTTTTTCAGCTGCCGCATTGAGTAGCCTTAAATGTTGCTGAGATTCAATAGGAGACAGCATCGATAGTTCGAACTGGGCATCGGTATGGTCTGACTGCGCTGCTTTTTCTAACCAGAAAATCCCTTGTACAGGATGTTTTACTGTTCCTATGCCATATTTATAGCATTGCGCCAGAGAATATTGGGCATCACGATCTCCAGCTTCAGCAGCTTGGACAAATAAAGAAAAAGCCTGATCGATATATTTTTGTCTATCCTCAGTTTTTTTACACAGATCAGCTTGCTGCATATAGTCAACCGCTAACAAGTATGCTGATTCAATATGTCCATTTTTTGCTGCTTTCAATAGAAATGCCTGTACAGTCTGTTTGCTGCTTTTGGAATTTTTAAGTGCTAATTGTGCACATATATAACAACCATATGGATCATTTTGCTCTTGAGCCAAATTCGCATAGTGTGATGCTTGTTGATCATTTCCTTGTTTCAAATACATAAATGCCAGTAACGCACAAGCGAAATAATCATACCCAGCGAGTTCCAGCAAGATATTTGTGACAGAACCTTTTTCAAATTGGTCAGATTCTACTAAAAACTTTAAGCTTTCTTTATGTTGATTTTTATTGTAATTTTCAACCAATATCCGGATTGGATCTTTCTCTAATTGGGAGCTTAATTTTTGTACCTGAAGCAAGATCGCATCAGCAAAACCATGTTCTATGGCTGGCTTTAAATATGCCATTCCCAACTGTTCATCCACATGACCAACAAGACCGTTTAAATAAATTTTAGCTAATTCAAAGTTGGCTAACACACTACCTAGTTTTACCGCATGTTCAAAAAATAAAATAGCAGATGACACATTTCTCATCACATAATGACCTGCCAAATGCCATTTCCCAAGTAAAATACTAGCTTCAGCATGATCTTGATTGGAAGATTTTACCAGCAGGTCAACCCTATACTGGGCTTCCTGGTCATTTTGGGCAAAACCCATCTGTTCACTTTGTACCACCCACACATAACAGGTCTCTGCATCCCCTTGTTGAATACGCTCAAAAGTTACGTCATTCATGTGTTCTGAATTTATTGTTTCTGATGCATTTTCAGACATCGCTTTTTCCTGAATTTATAAATTTATTGATAACTCACAACTGTATATTAACTGAGTTAATTACAATTTGTATAAAAAATTTAACATGAATTATCATATATTTTACATTTTTAAATTTTGCATTCGAAAGTGTTAAGATAAATCAATACTTATACTCATCTATTCACATGCAAAACACTCAACTTCTCAGTGTGCTGTACATGGTTCTTTCCATGGTGGCTTATCAAATCAGTGCATCTTTTGCCAAACAGCTTTTTGCTGTTTTAGATCCAATTACAGTGGTCACTCTAAGATTATGTTTTGCATCTATTCTTGTTTTTTTTATGTTCCGCTCATGGAAAGTTATCAAACGTCTTCCATATCTAAAATGGAGAGATATTTTACTTTATAGCGGTTCTGTTTGTTTAATGAATGTACTGTTTTATTCTTCTCTCGGTCGACTTCCACAAGGAATTGCTGTCGGACTAGAATTTTTAGGTCCTCTAACCCTTGCCCTTCTATCTATTAAGCAGAAAAGTGATTACATCTGGGTTATCCTTGCAATTATTGGCATTACATTAATGGTGCCATGGCATGATGCAACTCAACAAAACTTTTCGTATCTTGGTGCATTATTTGCCTTAGGTGCTGGAGTTTGCTGGGCTTTTTATATTTATTTTGGTCAGCGGGTTATTCGCCAAAATATTGGAATGCATGCTTTAACCATTGCCATTGTTTTATCATCTGTAGTGCTATTTCCAATCAGTGCAATTTCCCATCCAGAGCAACTGTTTGACACACAGTATTGGGGCTATGGGCTATTAATCGCATTGCTTGCAACGGCGATTCCTTATGCACTCGATCTCATGGCATTAAAACATTTAAGCAAGCTGAGCTACGGGACATTGTCCAGTTTATCTCCAGCGTTAGCCGCAATTGCTGGCATGTTACTCTTAAATGAACGTATTTCCATTTATCAAAGTATTGCCCTGATTTGCATCATGTTAGCTTCGATTGGCGTAACATTACGTGCCAATAAAACATCCGATATTGATTAGACGGTTTACACATAGGTAATAAAAAAGATGGTAAAAATACCATCTTTTTATGAACAGAAGCTAAATTCTAAAAAAACGTTTGGTATGCCAGTTTACAAATCAGGATACTCACCAAGATCAGAAAAATAATTCGAATAAATCCGCTACCATATTTAAGTGCCATTTTTACTCCAACTAATGATCCTGCAACATTTGCCACTGCCATAATCAAACCTAACTGAAACAAAACATGCCCTGTCGGGATGAAAAAGCTCAGCGCAGCAAAATTAGTCATAAAATTGCCTATTTTAGACAACGCACTTGCATGTAAAAAGTCGACTTTTAAATAGCGAATAAAATAGAAAATGAAGAAACTACCTGTACCAGGACCAAAAATCCCATCATAAAAACCAATCAATAAGCCGCCAAGTCCAGCAAGTAGTAAAACTTTATTGGTGACTTCCTGCTGAAAATGAACCTGCCCAAACTGTTTTTTCATAAAAGTGTAGATTGCTATAACAATCAACATGAAAAGGACAAATGGTCTGAGGATCTCTTGTGGAATCATGGAAACACAGGCTGCCCCACCAAAAGAGCTGATACACGCCGTCACAGCAATGACTGCAAGCAATTTCCATTGCAACTTAACTTTTCGCATGTATGAAAATGCGGCTGAAGCAGTACCACAAATTGATGCTACTTTATTTGTCCCAAATACGGTTGCAGTAGAGTAATGTGGTAAAGCCCCCATCAACGCAGGAATCTGAATCAGCCCGCCGCCGCCAACAGCTGCATCAATCGCACCCGCACAAAAGGCAAAAAATACCAGACTCAGAATAGTATCCATATCCATGCTTGATTACTCTAGGTTCAAAACACGTTTAGGTACTAAACGTTTTTTATCTGTAATTTCGGCCAGCCCTAAACATTTTTCATCATCAAAAACTAAAACCTGAGCTTCAGCCTCATGTTCAATATTACTTTCCATTCCTCGTGAAAAATATTCTGCTCTCCCTTCTGGTACTTGTATCTTAGGGAAATGATCTATTGGAGAATGTACAGCTAACAATAAGGCTTCTCTTTCACTTTCAGACAAACTTTCCAGATACTCAATCGTATATTCAGGAATAATTTCAAAATGCCCCGTCTGGGTACGGTGTAAATAGGTCAAGTGTCCACCACACCCCAGTGCTTTGCCAATATCTTCACCCAAGACCCGAATATATGTGCCTTTTGAACAAGTTACATCCAGTGTTAAAGTATCTGCAGTAAAATCAATCAGTTTCAAATCATAAATCGTGATTGGTCGAGCCTCTCTTTCAATTTCAATGCCTTGACGAGCCAGCTCATATAAAGGTTTGCCTTGTTTTTTCAATGCAGAATACATTGGTGGAATTTGTTGAATATCACCGCGAAATCGCGCTAACACAGATTCTATTTTTTCCTGACTTAATTCAGGAACAGTGTGTTTTTCTAATATTTCTCCCTCAACATCACCAGTTGAGGTTATTTCACCTAATTTAACAATCGTCTGATAACGTTTTGTTGAATCAAGCAAAAAATGGGAAAATTTTGTTGCCTCCCCCAAGCAAATAGGTAGCAAACCGCTAGCTAGAGGATCAAGCGCTCCTGTATGTCCAGCTTTATTTGCTCTAAATAACCATCGGACTCGTTGCAAAGCAGCATTGGAACTCAAACCTAGAGGTTTATTCAACAAAAAAACGCCACTAATATGACGTCGTTTTACTTTTTGATTGGGAGCAGACATAGCCGAAAGATATAAGAAAAATTCAGTATTATATTAGCAAACTTACACATTAGATTTTACAATTTTTTTCTTGTGCTCAACATTTTTGAAACTGTATAGTTTTTCTAACTAAACTAATTAAAACAAAATTGTACTTAAGGAAAGTTTAATGCATGGATTGCAACAGCGCCATTTATGGATAATGGCTGGTATTATTATTTTGGTTCTGGCTATTTTTTTCTGGCTTAAACCCAGGCAGTCCCCTTCTGTAAATGTTGAAAAATCGAACAGCTCCGCTGAACAAAACAATATTATTTCCTCCTCCATACCAACAAATACTCAATCCAGCTCATTGGTCAGTCAAAGTCAGCAAGATACGCAGATCAACTGTCAAATCAGACTGGATAATTCCAATCGGCTTATCGTCAATGAACAAACTAAAAATTGTTTTGAATATTTCATTACCCAATATGGTGAGAAAGCCATTCCACAAATTAAGGATGACTTTAATAGATTTGCACTTGAGAATTATAAAGAGCCTGCACTATCCCAACTGACCGATTTATGGTCACGTTATATGCAGTATAGAGAAAAACTTGGGAGTCTTTCAGCACCGAATATCGATAAAAATGATCCAAAATATTATCGAACCATTTTCGCTAGCATGCAAAACTTACGCAAACAGTTTTTTTCAGACTATGAAATACAAGGCCTATTTGGAGAAGAAGATACTTATAACCAATATACACTCAATCGAATGGATATACTGGCTAATAAAAATCTGGATGAAATAGAAAAAGCACAAAAACTTAAGGAATTATTTAATAGTCTGCCGGTGGACTGGAAAGAAAATCTAACCCAGTTATCACAACTGGATGACTTAAGGAAATTAACCAGCGATCTTAAGGCACGCGGTGGTTCTGCTGAAGAATTACACAATATGCGTCTCAATCTAGTCGGTGCAGAAGCAACACAACGTTTGGAAAATCTGGATACTCAGCGTGATCAGTGGAAACAACGCGTTAATGAATATTTATCTGTACGAGACAGTATTCAACAGAGCTCAATGAGTGATTCAGCAAAACAGGATGCAATAAATCAGTTACGGACTGAAAAATTTAACAATCCCCAAGAACAGGCTCGCTTACATACATTTGAAAATGTGCATGATCAGGGTGGAAAGATACCTTATTAATCAATCACTTAAAACCATCAATAAGAACTAATGTTATAAAGGAGGAAAATCAAAAAACATAAAGATCATTTCAATAAGATCGATCAGGTACTCAATATTTGATAGTTATTTTTACAAGATTCTTTAGCCTTATTACCGACAACTTATCAACCGGATAAAGCGACAAGATATCTAGGCACTTACTAACATATCATCAAAATAAGGATAGAAAAACAAATGAATTCGAAGATAAAAGTAGGTCTGTTTGGACTAATTTTAGGTGTTACAAGCACGACAGGTTTCGCAAAAGCAGGGCTACAAGAAGTGACCAGCAATTTTGTCATATCTGATTATGCTAAAACAAAATATCCAATTGTTTTTAATCATGGCATGTTTGGATTCTCTAGATTAGGAGTTTCAACATTTGGTTTAGATTATTTTTATCAGGTTTTACCTGATCTTGCCCGAAATGGTGCCAAGGTTTTTGCCTCACAGGTTTCACCCTTAGAATCAACGGAAGTACGAGGAGAACAGCTATTACAGCAAGTTGATGAAGTTTTGGCACTGACTGGATCAAAGAAGGTTAATTTAATTGGTCATAGTCATGGCGGTCCAACCATCCGTTACATTGAAATCGTCGCACCAGAAAAAGTTGCTTCACTTACTGCTGTTGCTGGAACAATGAAAGGATCAAAAGTTGCTGATGATATTATTAACAACAATGGTGCAAATGCACTTTTGAAAATTGTAGGTGAATACATTGTTGCACCACTCACAACCATTTTGGAGGGTAATCCAGGCTTGCCAAATAGTCTTGATCGCTCACTTGCCAGTATTAGTGAAAAAGGTTCAGCTGAATTTAATGCAAAACACCCTACTGCTGCGATTCCAACAGACTGCGGTAATGGTGAAAAGATAACAAGTAATGGTGTATATCACTATTCATGGACAGGTACAGCACAACTTACCAATGTACTTGATGTTGTCGATGTCGCAATTTCTCAACTTGCACCATTATCTTATAAAAATAAAGATAATGATGGTTTAGTTAACCGTTGCAACACCCATTTAGGACAAGTTATTCGCGATAACTACAATCAGACCCATCTAGATGAAGTCAATCAGATTTTAGGACTTAAAGCACTCTTTGCTCCTGATCCTGTATCATTGTATAGACAACAAGCCAATCGTTTAAAACTTGATGGTCTATAATTGACACGAACTGGAACTGTTCTAAATAATTAGAACAGTTTTCCATCAACTTCTCTTTTTTCATGAATATAAGAGCAGACTAAAAATTATTTTGTTTAATTTTTATGCAACATTCTTCCCTTATTTTTAAAGATGAAAATAAGGCTGAATTCAACATTCAGGAAGAAGGAGTTGAAAATGAAAGTTAGGAAAATCGCTTTTTCTCTTGCATTGTTTCTTGGACTAGCCAGTCCGATAAGCTTTGCAAACGGGGTTCAACAGATAAATAGTTCTTTTATCCTCTCAAACTATGCAAAAACTAAATATCCAATTGTCTTCAATCATGGAATGTTTGGTTTTTCTCGTCTAGGCATTTCAAGTTTTGGTATAGATTACTTTTATCAAGTATTACCAGACCTCGCTCGAAATGGCGCAACAGTTTTTGCAACTCAGGTTTCTCCACTTGAATCAACAGAAGTACGTGGTGAACAGCTTCTCCAACAAGTTGAGGATGTATTGGCAATTACTGGTGCTACTAAAGTTAATCTGATTGGACATAGTCATGGTGGACCAACGACACGCTATATTGAAATCGTAGCCCCAGAAAAGGTTGCATCATTGACTGGTGTTGCAGGCACCTATAAAGGAGCCAAATTTACTGATGACATTTTAAACAATACAGCGGCCAAACTTGCCCTTACTGTTTTCGGACAATATATCCTTGCACCGATAGAAACAATATTAGAAGGTAATCCAAACTTGCCTAATAATTTGGATCGTTCACTTCGAAGTATTAGTGAAAAAGGTTCTGCCGAATTTAATGCAAAATACCCAAGTACCGCTATCCCAAATGATTGTGGAAATGGGCAGAAAATTACAGCTAATGGTGTCTACCATTATTCCTGGACAGGTACGGCACAGTTCACTAATGCTTTAGATGTTGTCGATACTGCAATATCACAACTTGGACCATTGTCTTATGGAAACACAGATAATGACGGGTTAGTCGGTCGTTGTAGTAGCCATCTTGGCCAAGTAATTCGTGATAACTACAATCAAACACATCTTGATGAAATCAATCACATCTTAGGACTAAAAGATCTTTTTGCACCAGATCCAGTATCCCTTTACCGCCAACATGCGAATCGTTTAAAACTGGAAGGTTTATAAACTTCAAACATAAAAAATGCGCCTTTGGGCGCATTTTTTGAATTACAAAACTCGAATTAAGCTTCTGTAGAAGCCGCTTTACGAGCTGGTAATTTTTCACGAATACGTGCAGCTTTACCAGACAATTCACGAAGATAGTAAAGTTTAGCACGACGAACGTCACCACGACGTTTCACTTCGATTTTAGCTACGATTGGTGAATGAGTTTGGAATACACGTTCAACACCAATACCACTAGAAATTTTACGTACAGTGAAAGCAGAGTTCAAACCACGGTTTTTCTTCGCGATTACAACACCTTCAAATGCTTGAAGACGCTCACGATCACCTTCTTTTACTTTTACTTGAACAACAACTGTATCACCTGGTGCAAACGCAGGAATATCTGATTTTAACTGTGCATTTTCAACAGCTTGAACTAAAGGATGTTTACCACTCATTGTGGGAATCTCCAATATGTGCGGGACAGAAGAGGTCTGTGCTACCGCTGGGGATAGAGGCTAAATCGCGTATCAACCCGTTTATCTTTCCCTTTATTCCCGAATACTCGGAACCAATAAAGAGCCTGTATATAAATATTTAATTTTAAAATTTAAAACTAAATATCAGAATTTTTTAGCCATTTCTTTTGCTGCTCAGTCAACGTAACAATTTCTACCAACTCGGGTCGGCGTTCTAAAGTTCGTTGATAACGCTGCAAAAACCGCCATTTTTCAATATTGGCATGATGCCCTGATTTCAAGACCTCAGGAACATCCAAACCTTCAAAATGGTCTGGCTTGGTATATTGTGGGCAATCTAGCAGACCATCCACAAAAGAATCTTGCACTGCAGATTGCTCATCAGACATCACATCCGGAAGCCTCCGAATAATACTGTCCAGTAAAACCATCGCAGGCAGTTCACCACCCGATAATACGTAATCCCCAATCGACCATTCTTGATCGACGTATTTCTGGATCAAACGCTCATCAACGCCTTCATAACGACCACAAAGTACAATCAATCCATCATAATCAACAAATTTTTGTACAGCGGGTTCATTTAAAGTTTTTCCTTGCGGTGACATATACACCACAGGAGCATGAACACATCCTGCTTGCGCTGCAAGCTCTTTGGCACGATGAATTGCTTTTGACAGAGGTTCTGCCATCATCACCATACCAGGACCACCACCAAATGGACGTTCATCCACTCTTTTGTAGTTGCCCTCAGCAAACTCACGTGGATTAATACAAGTAATTTGTACAATATCGCGCTTTGCTGCACGCCCGCTAATCCCATAAGACTTGATCGCTTCAAACATTTCAGGAAAAAGCGTTATGACTGCAAAAAACATCGCAGACTCCTCTATTCTCCTGCTGCGTTAATCCAACGGATTAATAATCTACGCCCCAATTTACGTAGATACGACCAGCTTCAAGATCAACTCGCTGTACCACATCTTTATGCCATGGAATCATGCGCTCTTCGCTATCAATGCTATCGGTAGTGGCGCGAACCACCATCACATCATTCGCTCCTGTCTCAAACAATTCGTGAATTTGACCGAGATTTACTTCTTTATCTTCGTCATCCAAGCCTAACACTGTTAAGCCTTTCAAATCTGACCAGTAATACTCGTCCACGTCCGTTTTCGGCAGTTGAGTTTTCGAAATCCAGATATTTGCTCCAATCAGGCTTTCCGCAGCAGTGCGATCACTCACACCTTTAAGCGCAACAACAAGACCTTTGCCATGTGGTTTCCAACGTTTTACATCTACTATTTGCCAACCTGCTTTGGTTTCAATGTACCAAGGTAAGTAGTCAAATATATTGCTCATAGGTTCTGTATTGGAATAAACCCAGAGCCACCCATTTAATCCATATGCTGAACGTAACTGTCCAATCTGAATACGATCTTCGGGTACATTCTGTGTTGGTGTCATGGGCTACCTACTACTTACGCAGCAGCTACAGCTTTTTTAGCTTGAGCAGCTAATGAAGCAACACGTTCAGAAGGTTGAGCACCTTGGGCAACCCAGTGCGCATAACGGTCAGCATCTAAACGAAGTTTTTCTGCATTACCTTGTGCTGTAGGGTTAAAGAAACCAATACGTTCGATGAAACGACCGTCACGCGCATTGCGGCTATCAGTCACTACAACTTGATAGAACGGACGTTTTTTAGCACCACCGCGTGCTAGACGAATTACGACCATGTTAATACTCTCACATGAAGAAAAAACTTTTTAGATTCGGTTGAACCTAAAAAGGCGAATATTTTACGATATATTCGCCTAAAGGGAAAGATCAAAATTTGAGTTATCCACAATTTTGAATTTTAATTTTAATTTCCATCCCAATTTGTTGTCTCAGAAGGGGTACAAGTGCTACCTTTTATCCAGCATTTTTGCCCTAAACTATTAATCACTAAACTTCCGTCCAGAACCTGCATACCTCCGGTTTTGGGAGTTGCGGTTAAGATCCAGTTATTACTTGTCAGCTTTTGGGAAGTACTATCAATAGGCATCAAACTCACATTATAAAATGCTGTTCCCTGAGTTGGATAGCTTTCTGAAATTCCCAGATCACTGGCAGTAGCCCCAACAACTGTAAAGTTTGCTATTTTGTAGCGTTGAATCGCGACTGCGATATCCTGCATTGTAGATTGCATTTCCACTCGCCGAGTTTTACGTACAGAATCCTGATATGAAGGGTACGCAATAGAAGCCATTATAGCGATTACAATGACCACGATCATGAGTTCAATCAATGTAAGCCCTTTATTATTTGCGATTACCATGACCCACTCCCATCACCACAATCGTTAAATGTCATTTGGGAAACTGTTATGTTTTTACATTTAACTCCTGTACTGGTCATTAAAAAACTATAATTTTTTATATCAGTTGAAGTTGCTTTAATTGCCCACAACTTTCCATTCTCATCCATATCTGTTGAGATATTATATTTAATAGTAGTGCGATTTTTTAATACAGCATCATCAGCAGATAAAACAAAGCCTAAATAATTAAAATTACGGGCTTTATGTCGATCCAATTGAACAGCGATACTTTGTATCCGCTGTTCTGCCTTTGATGCCCATGATTTACGTACAAAATGTTGGTAACCTGGTACCGCAATGGCAGCCAGAATAGCCATCACAATCACGACAACCATCAACTCGATCAGCGTAAATCCAGAGTAACGATTTTTTAAAGTGAACATCGCCAACTCCTTATTTGTATTTTTCATACCAGCGTTGAGGAATAAGTTTTAGTTCATAAGGAAATTCTTTTTCTAATACGTGAAAACCTCCACCTCCACCTCCACC
>NZ_OOGT01000318.1 GCF_900323515.1 Acinetobacter stercoris
AGGTAAGTGAGAATGCTGATATGCATTTTATTATTAATGTAATGTTTTTTAAGTGAAAAATTCTTCTGTGATATGATTTGAAAGTCATTTAACTTATCCTGTAATGCTTTAGCTTTTAATTTTCCTGTACATATTGTATTTAAAAAGGTTTATTTAGCTATATTTATCTATTTTGGGTAAAATGTTTGTTGTTCCAAATTCAGATACAAAGAGAGAGCTAAATGCAACAATTTGGTGCGATGCAATTACTTTCCATGTTTTTGAAGGATCGTAAAATACAAAATCAATCAGCACATACATTAGATGCTTATTTTCGTGATATTTCTGATTTTATAGACTTTTGCTACGATAAAAAAATTGAACTAAAAGAGGTGGAAGCCTCTGATTTAAGAGAGTATCTTGCCCATAAAGTTGAAAGTGATGGTTTGGTGTCAAGCAGTTTGCAACGCCATTTGACCTCGATACGCCAATTCATGAAATGGGCGCAGCAGGGCAACTATCTGGAGATAAATCCCGCTGATGATTTACAGTTAAAACGTCAACCTAGACCCTTACCGGGTATGATAGATGTAGAGACAGTTAATCAGATCATTGATCAGAAAAAACCAGAAAAACCAATAGAACAACAACTCTGGTTTCGAGATAAAGCGATTCTGGAGCTTTTGTATTCAAGCGGATTGCGTCTGGCTGAAGTTCAGGGCTTAACTGTTAAGGATATCGATTTCAATCGGCAGCTTTTACGGATCACAGGTAAGGGAAATAAAACCCGTATTGTGCCATTTGGCAGTAAGGCAAAACAAAGCCTGATTGAATGGTTACAAATCTACCGAATCTGGATGGGTGAGTTTAGCAGTGAATCTGCTGTGTTTATTTCACAAAAAGGCAATGCTCTTACACCTCGACAAATTGAAAATCGAGTGAAGCTTCAAGCTCAAAGAGCTGGGGTAAATGTTGATTTACATCCCCATTTATTGCGGCATTGTTTTGCAAGTCATATGTTATCAAACAGTGGCGATTTACGTGCAGTACAAGAAATGTTGGGGCATAGTAATCTGACCACAACACAAATTTATACACATGTTGACTTTGATCATTTAGCACAAGTTTATGACAAAGCACATCCAAGAGCACAAAAAAGTTGAATTGCTTGTGCATTATTAAAATATTTTGAAAAGAAACTTTCCTATACTAAAGATTTGTTATGGAATGAATTTGACTAAAGATAAATTCTGAAATAAATTTTTTTGATGAATTTAGAACTGTTTTTAGTCTATTATGTCAATTTAAAGAGAATCATTTCATGATGAAATGATGTGCTTTTGATGAAAGTAGATATAGAAAAATAGGCACAACAATGATTCCTGAGCTGGAAAAGAAGTACCAACAATTAACCGAGTCACAAAAGGAAATCTTTCGTGGTTATGGGTTACGTCAAGTCAAACACTTTGTAGAACTCACACTACCTAAAGTTGAACCATTACTTCCAATAAATGCAACTGTTATAGGTGTCAATGCTGAAGGAAAGGTGCAAGCCGAGAATGCACAAACGGCACAAATTTATTTATGGATTTCGGATCAACAATGGCAGGAAAGCCAGATTCGGACTAAGCATATAGATTCGAAAGACGATTTTATTGAAATCTGGCGTATATTTGATTTGGCACAAATGGATCTAATTCATTTAAGTCATGTTCATCGGGATTTTCTTGAAAAACAGTCAAATGCCGCAGAATTGTAAGCTCAGGATATAGGCTTAACTCATATGATACGTTGAGATTTTTCTGTCTGAAATTCTGCGCGTGTAATCTGATAAAGAATATGCTCAGCCAAAGGGTGAGAACTTTTTAGTGCAGGATGCATAAAGTTTTGAACATAGTGCATCCCTAAACGTTGCATGACACGCTCCGAAGCATGATTACCAACAGTGGTAAAAGCGACAATCGATTCTAGTTCGAGCTGATCAAAAGCAAATGCTAAACAGGCATTTGCTGCTTCTGTTGCATAACCTTTATTCCAAAACTGGTATGCCAAACGCCAACCTATTTCAACACAAGGTGAAAATTCAAATTGTGATGGTTGATAATGTAGTCCTACAAATCCAATAAATGTTCGATCTTTTTTTAATTCTGCCGCCCAAAACCCCCAGCCATTTTGTTGAATAAGACTTTTAAACTTTTCAGCTAATGCATTACTTTCCTGAAAATTTAGTATTTTAGGGAAATACTGCATGACTCTGGGATCTGCATTTAATTGAGTAAATAAAGGTAAGTCACTTATATGCCATTGGCGCAATCTAAGACGTTCAGTATCAAGTGTAATGTTCATATTAAAATCATATGTTTTATGTCGTGATGGTTAATCAAGAGCCAGATATGCAAAAAAATCTTGTATACATGAATAAATTTGATATAAGGATTGACTTATTTTTATGAAAACATTGAAATTTTAAGCTTAACAGCAGCTTAAGACTTTGTTTGTAACATGTTTTAATCAGCAAAACATTGCGAATACGAAAAATATACAATGGAAAAAAAGCTGATCTATCTTAAATGACATTTTTTTACGTTTTTATGCAGAGCTTCATTAGCTAAAATTCACTTAATTTTTTAATTGTTTTTAGAGCTTGGAATAGAAT
>NZ_OOGT01000009.1 GCF_900323515.1 Acinetobacter stercoris
GCGACTTTATACCTTATATATTTATAAGATATTTTTTCCTTAATTCTTATCAATTTCTCTATACAATAGGGAGTGGTTTTTACTTTTGTCAATAAGAGTGCTAAAGGATTTGCATCAGCAACTAGAGGTAAAAATCCATGTATAGAGGCTTCCAGAGCTACAGTTCCTGACCCACAAAAAGGATCAAGTACCAATTTTTGTGTAAGATTTTTATGAGCTTTAAGAAAAAAATATGCAATATGAGGTAATAGCTTCGCTGGGTATGGGTGAATTTGATGAGTTAATTGATCGCCTGCTCGTAACCAATGAATCAGTTTTCTAAAATCAATGTCTATAGGAGTTTGATTTTTATGATACTCATCCATCATTTGACATAAGGTTTCTTGTAGGTATTGATCTAATAAGTCTTCCTTTTTTGTGGAATCTAGTGCATAACTACTTAAAGCCATGAGATTTGAATTGAGATCGCCCATTATGCAAAATTGAATTCCATGAAAATTAAGGAAAATTAGAAAACTAAGAGCAGCTTAAATTAATAAAAGATTTTCATCAAGCTTAATCCTTAAAAAAGGATAATACCCCTGTAAAGATATGCCCTAATTTGAGTCAGAAATCATTAGGATAAGGACAGTAAAGCATCTTCTAGTCGTCTCCCCCAATTTTTAAACTCTTCATCAGACTCAGCCATTTCAACTAGATTTCGTGGATGATTAAAGGTTTTCCTTATCCCTATATCTTGTAGAGATTTAGCGGTTGGCCAACGTAAAGAGCGTTTAACGATTTGCTTCCGAAAAGTTGGAAAATATGAGTTCCATGTGTCTGTATCTGAGATTTTGACAATCAGTGTAGAAAGAGGCTTTAGATTATCGCTGGTATCTATTTCCAGAATGACAAATTTTTTGCCTTGAAAACTAAGTTGGACTTCAATAATACACCTCGGATTACCATCATGGGTTCTATGTAGCTTGGAACGATTGACCGCAGGCAGCTTATGTACATGAATGATGGGCTGAATACGATGTTGTGATGCAAATTGTTCAACCATGGCTTTGAATGCTTCAAATCTTTTCATGAAAAATGCAAGGTCATCACTATCATCATGGACATTCTCAAATTCTCCACGGCCAATTTCACCAAAGATCGTGGCTTCACCTGTACTCACACTATGATCAGGTAGAATTTCAACATCATTATGATTCGGTATACCTTTCTTACCTGAACGTTTAAGTGTTGCCTTTTTTGTTTCATAAGGACTGGCAAGGGACATAGTGATTTTTGGAGATTCAATTTGGGTAATTTTCCGATCACTATCCGCTTCTTTTTCATCATCAATGGTTGGATCATCGTTGGAGGTATTACGTCCTCCAGAGTTTCCACCTGTTTTTTCATAACTATTTTTTACGGTAAATTTTGGACTACAAAAAATCACTTCATTAGAAATATCAGTCGGTAAATTAGCAATCCCAATGATTTCATTCACATAATATTGTTGGCTTTTTTCACTGAAGTAAACTTTCATTGTAATTTCAGCCCCTATTAGTGAGGGCGGTGCAAAATTGAAATTCCAAAAGGTTTGTGTTTTAGTTTTAACTTGCTCAATCGAAAAATGTTTGGAGATACTTTCATAGGACGCTCGTGCCTCAGTATCAAGTAATATCCATGACAGTAGGCGACGCATACCAACACTATCATATTGATTGGGGGGAAAGCGGCAAAATTCATGAACGTGAATAATGGTTTGATGTTCTTCTGGGACAATATAATATTCTGTTGTTAGCTTTCTTTGATCTAAAGCTGCCTTAGATAAATAAGCATTATGGAAAAACAAAACTCGTGCCAGTTCTATGTGTGGTAAATGGATTTGAATATCCTTATATGTACCTTTTAAGTCGCTCACAATGTAGCTAAATATGTACTGTCCTGATTTATTTGTTGTTATTTTCCAATTGTTAAAATCATCAATTTGAATGGTGATGATCGATTCATTGTAGGAGGGGATTTCTTTGGTTTGATTAAATCTTCTATTTTTTGCTAATAGTGGCATGTTGGAAAAACGAGCATGTTTTACCATATATTTTTCATAATCTGGTAAATGGGTATAGTGATTTTCTAAACCAATATGAATATTCCATTCACTATTTTTATGATCCTTAAAAATAGAGCCGAGAAAGGTAATTCGGGCATTTTCTGGAAAGTTTCTAATCTTTATCATATTGCATCCCTATTATTGATTTACTTAAATTGTATTGTCAGAAATAATGGAACTATGCCCTACAAGAACACTATTGCCAGATTCTTTAAGAGTAAAAACCTTTTTATAAATTAACCACCACCTCATAAATTTGTTGTAGCTGCTGACAAAATTCCTGCATCTGTGTTTCTGTCATGTCTGAGGTGCTGACTCTGATTGCTGATATATCCTGATTCACTCTAAAGTCTTGTCCTGAACGCACTAACCAGCCTCGCTGCCGTAGAATTTGAGTCGTTTTATCTGCATAAGGGAGGGATAACCAGATATTTAGCCCATCATAATGGGTTGCACAGGGGATGCTAAATTTTTGTAAATAATGAACAAATTTTTGATTTTGTTGTTGATAGTAAGATTTGGCAGTGTGTAGTGTTTCAGGGAACTGTTCTGAGCTGAATAGTTGATAAACCATTTCCTGAATAATATGGCTGACCCATGTTGAACCCGCATTCAGCTTGAGGTGTAGTTTTTCTGAAGTTTCAGAGTCGCAACATACAAATGCAAAACGGAAATCAGGAGATAAATATTTCGATACTGAACGAATGACTGCCCAGTGCTTCGTTGAGGGCGGAATAATATGCTGGTATTGAGCCTGAGCTAATAATGAGAAATGATCATCGACAATGACCAGTACATGTGGATAGTCTTCAAGGATGTTATAAATTTTTTCAGCCTGTACTGTATCCAGACTATAACCTGTCGGATTCTGCGAGCGTGGCGTAATAATCACTGCTTGCACATTTGCCTGTAATGCTTGCAGTAATTCATTGAGATCAAAACCCTGTTCACTGACTGTAAAGGGATACATTTTAAACTGTTGTTGTTCAATGGCAGAAATACTGGTGATAAAGCCAGGCTGTTCTACCGCAATCATATCTGATGAAACCAAGTAGGCAGCTAGAATCCTTTCGATGGCATCCACTGCACCATAAGTAAATTCAATACTAAAGGTCTGTGGAATATCGGCAAATATTTTTTCCTGCGTGATTTTTAATAGTTCAGGATGGTAAATAGTTTCCCCATAGAGTGCACAGTTAAAATGAGTTAAATTAATGTGCTTGAGAGAAGGCAACAATTCACGTTTTGGATTGCCATGTGCTAAATCAACAGTTCCTTGTAACAGGGGTTGAAAGCCTTCTAATAGACGTGAAGATTGATAGGATTTAACCTGTGTCCCTAAACGTCCTCTGGAGATCACAATCCCCATCGCAACCAGATTCTTATAGGCAGCCGCAACTGTATTACGATTAACACCGAGCTGTTCAGCCAGTTCCCGTACACTCGGTAAAAAGTCGCCCTCTTGAAGCTGTCCCTCTTTAATCAGTGTACGGATATTATCCTGAATATCTTGAGCGGTATTGCCTGTAATGTTCATAAAAAGTTCTATCTCAGGGGGTTATACAGGGATTAAATTGCTGAACCAGTCACGGAGTAACAGGCTGGCTTTTTCCTGTAATGGTTTGCCATAGTATGTATTCTCTTGGCGTAAGGTTAAAATATCAACCTGTGCCTGATTTAATTCAGCAGTATGTCCAATCAGCCAGCGTTCAAAAGTATGTGGATCAACTTCGGCATGGAACTGTAGTGCCAGAATATTTAAACCCACAGAAAATGCCTGATTTGGGTAATACATTGAACCTGCTAAACGCTTTGCAGATTCAGGAATATCAAATGTATCGCCATGCCAATGCAGCACATGCACATTTTCCAGATGTCTTAATGGTGAGGCTAAGCCCTGATTATTGAGGACTAAACGACTCCAGCCAATTTCCTTGACATGTCCCTTGTAGACCTCTGCACCCAGAGCAGTAGCAATCAATTGTGCCCCCAGACAAATGCCTAAAGTTGGATAATTCTTTTTTAAACGTTGAGTCAGTGCTGCAATAAAATCTGTTAAGTAGGGATAAGTTTCAGTTTCATATACGCCAATAGGACCGCCTAATACAATGACAGGTTGTTTCGATGCCAATGCCTCATTCAGTACATCAACACCAAGCTGTAAATATTGAATTTGATAGCCTAAATCCTTGAAGACTGGAGCAAAACTTCCCAAGTCCTCAAATGCCAAACTTTGAATTGCATAAATGATTTTCATGGTTGTGACTCTACATAATTCTGACTTAATTCTTTTAATAACAGCGCAATTTGTTGGGCTAAATATTCGACTTGGGCATCAGTCATAATGAGGGGCGGTAATAAGCGAATGACTTTGCCTTGTGTCACATTGAGTAGTACCCCAAATTTTTCACTTGCCAGTTGAGGAATATTGGCAACAGGATGAATGAGTTCAATCCCAATCATTAGACCTGCACCACGTACGGATTGAATGTTTTGCAGTCCTGTTAATCTGGACTGTAATAAATCCAGTAGCTTATAGCCCTTATCAGCAATGGTTGCTAAATATTGCTTATCCAGTAAATCCAGAACGGTATATGCAACCCGACATGCCAATGGATTCCCGCCAAAGGTTGAACCATGTAAACCTGATTGCAATAAATGCCCCAATTTTTCATGTGTTAGACATGCCCCAATAGGAACACCATTCGCTAAGCCTTTGGCAATGGTTAAAATGTCAGGACGGATTCCAGCCTGTTGATAGAAAAACCATGTGCCTGTACGTCCAAGTCCACACTGGATTTCATCCAGGATCAGCAACCACTGTTGTTGGTCGCATAATTTTCTTAACTGTCTCAAATAAAGGGGTGAGGCAATATTAACCCCTGCTTCACCCTGAATTGGCTCAAGTAAGACAGCAACTACGTCTGGATCATGCTGATAATGCTCAATCGCTGCCAAATCATGAAAAGGCACAAACTCAAAACCATCCAATAACGGCCCAAATGCCTCTCGATATGCTGGTTTTGCTGTTGCAGATAACGCCCCAAGCGTTCGACCATGAAAGGCATTCTGCATCACAATAATTTTAGGTCGTTGTATACCTCGTTGATGACCATAGGCACGAGCGATTTTAATCGCAGCTTCATTGGCTTCTGTCCCTGAGTTACAGAAGAATGCCTGTGTTAAGCCTGTAATTTCTGCCAGTTTTTCTGCCAGACGTTCATTCCAGCCATGCTTAAACAGGTTGGAAAGATGCAAAAAGGTTTGTGACTGTGCCACGATCTCTGCATGAATCACTGGATGGGCATGTCCTAGCAATGTGACACCAACGCCTGAAATGGCATCGAAATAACATTTATCCTCTATGTCCCATAAATAACAACCCTCACCACGCTGGAATTCGATTGCCAAAGGTTGATAAATCGGCATTAAATAACTCATGTGGTTAGCTCTTTCAAAATATCCATAGAACAAGGTTGATAAAGATGTTTGCTGCCCAGTAATTGCATTGCACCATCTTTTTGCATTAAAAATCTTGTATCTTCAATGACCTGATAAAGTTCAAAACTTAAATCATCATGGGGTTGTAAATATTCCACTAAGGTCTTCATGTCTTTCAACGGCTGCAAGGAGCTGGTCTGAAAATTGCCCATGAGCTTGCCATGTTGATAGATGGTGAGTTGATAACTTTGGCTCATCGTTTATTGCTCCGACCAGTAATAGTTATCGGGCAAATCCCTTGCCCCAAAAATTGCCTGTCCGACCCGAATATCGGTCGCACCTTCTTCAATGGCAATTTCAAAATCACCTGACATACCCATCGATAAACGCTGGATGTCGGGATAAGTTTTTTGAATCTCATCCCGTAATAAACGTAAGGTTTGAAAACAACGTCTGACCTCAACAGGGTCCTGGCTATGAATAGCAAGGGTCATTAAGCCAATGATTTTTAATTGTGGGAATTGCTGACATTGTTCAATCAGTGCCAAAGCCTGTGCTGGTTTGACCCCGAATTTACTCTGTTCATTTGAGGTATTTACCTGAATAAATACAGGAAGTATTCGTTGAACCTGTGCCAGTCGATGATCTAGTTTTTCTGCCAGTTTGATACTGTCTAAGGCATGAAATTCATCAATAAACTTTGCTACATACTTCACTTTATTACTTTGCAGATGTCCAATTAAGATCCAGTGAATCGGTAAATGCTGCAAAGCTTCATATTTGCCTTTGGCTTCTAGTACCTTATTTTCACCAAAACAGCGAAAACCCAATTGATAGGCTTGTTCAACTCGTTCAGCAGGCAATGTTTTGGTCACAGGCAATAAGCGAACTTCTGCCGGATTACGACCTATCCTTTGACAGACGACATCAACTTGTTGCTGAATTTCTTCAATATTCTCTTGTAATTCAGCAATGCTATTTGGCGTATCATATTGGCTCATAATATAACCTATGACATATATATATTGACATAGGACAATAATGGAGTTTAGCATAAGATGCAAGTTCTTTGATTAGTTAACGTTCTAAGTTTCTGGCACTAAGGTACATTTTTTCTCCGAAAAATGAACCTCTATAGAGCCATTAGCCTGAACTAATATTTCTAATTTCTCTTAGAAAATATCTAGCTATTTATTGACTATCGCTAATTACACATCAGTACATATTTTATTCTAAATCCATGAGGTTACCATGCGGATACATTTTGTTGTTCATGAAGAATTTGAAGCTCCCGGTGCCTACGAAATTTGGGCAAAGCAGAACCAGTGTGATCTTAGCTATTCACGTGTGTATCTTGGGGAACAACTGCCACAATCGATGGAAGATATAGACTTCTTGATTGTTATGGGTGGGCCACAAGATCCATCTACAACCCTTGAAGAATGTTCTTATTTTGATGCAGAAGCAGAAAAGTCATTAATTAGTAAAGCAATCCATGCGAATAAAGTTGTGATAGGAGTATGTTTGGGTTCGCAATTGATTGGAGAAGCACTAGGAGCTCATTATGAACATAGTCCAGAGAGAGAAATTGGAAAATTCCCGATAAAGTTGACGCAAGACGGTTTAAGTCACCCTAAATTTCAACACTTTGGTGCAGTACTGGATGTTGGTCATTGGCACAATGATATGCCTGGTCTGACACCTGATGCCAAGATATTGGCTTACAGTGAGGGTTGTCCCAGACAGATTATTGAATACTCAAATCTGGTTTACGGTTTTCAGTGTCATATGGAATTGACACCAGACGTGGTCGAGCTCCTTATTCAGAACTCAGAAAAGGAATTAAGCGTAGCTCACGAATATAAGTTTGTAGATAATCCTGAGATTCTGCGTAAACATAATTATTCGGAAATGAATGAAAAGCTGTTTATTTTTCTAGATATTTTAAAACAGGAATATATCACCTTGAAGTAATAATAAAATCAATACAGACCAGATGGAAATTGATCTTTATGTAATTGAACGTTTAGATCAAGAAAGTTTGGACCAAAAGGTTTCAAAAAAATCATGAATTTAATTATCTGGTTAAGTCCGACAATTTTGCTTGCACTAGCAGTGATGAGTGGCCGTATCCATATTTCTTATTCTGCTTTAATTGGTTTATTGGCTGCAATTCTGGTTGGATTTGGTTTTGGCAATCTTAATTATGACTTTACCAGGATAGTAGAGTCGATTCTTAGAGGTGGATGGATTGGTATCATCATTCTTCCCTATATTATGGGAGGAATATTATTCTGGAATCTGGCCCTCCCCAACCAGAGTGATCTTAAAAACTTAAATACGGCTAACATACCAAAGCATGAAGAAGTCTTGAATCATAGAAGACTATTATTTACAGCCTGTTTTTTTGTGGGACCATTTGCAGAAAGTGCCACGGGTTTTGGTGTGGGTATCTTGGGTACGATACTATTAATTAAACATTTACCAATAAGCAAATCATCATTGATGATTTTTGGACTGTTAAGCCAGACACTTATTCCATGGGGAGGAATGGGAAGTGGTACGCTAGTTTCTTCAGCCTATGCAAAACTACCAGTAACGCTATTGACCATGCATACCTTTCCGATCATAACTATTCTGATGATAGTATGGTTGCTTTTATTCTGGGTTACTGCATATAGAACAGACATAAAAGTCTCATACAGGGAGCATCTTTATGAGTTGATCTGGATGTTATCAGGGTTAATATTTTTATATGCCAGCACTTATCTTCTGGGCCCCGAAACGGCAATGTTGGCAGCTTATGGAATATTTATTGTTTTACGGTTCCTGTTGCTTTCCAAACTCTCCCGAGAAGTGGTTATAAATAGACTAGATCAATACCTGCCATTCATTTTGGTGGTTTCCTGTTTAATTGTGAGTAGAATCATTCCACAACTGAAATTCTATCTGATCAATGTTATAAAATTATCACCTTATCCTGATTTACCTTCATTATCTCCTTTATTCCATGCCGGTATACTCCTACTTTTCTCGACATTCATATTATCTGTTGTTAGAAAACAGGCAAGTGGCTTTGTATCTATGATTGGCGAGTCATGGAATACAGGAAAAGTTGCCATCATTACAATTTTTATTTTCTCCATGATGGCTGAGGTATTGAATAACTCGGGTATATCCAGCTTAATTGCCACTGATTTGTTCAAAATATTTGGAACCTATGCGGTTGTTATCACGCCTGTGATTTCTGCTTTCCTGGGTTTATTAATGAACAGTGGAAATGCACCAAATGGCCTTTTTATGGCTTCTCAAGTGTCAATCGCAACACAACTACATTTGAATGTTTATTCTATTGCGGCAATTCAACATGTTGCTGCATCTTCTGTCGGTATTTTCTCACCAGTACGTTTGGTGATTGTTTCACAGCTTACGCAAGGTTACAGTGATGTCAGATCAGTTAAGCGTCTGCTATTCCCATTTTTAATTTTGTTCCTAATGATTGTGATCATCTTTTTGGTTGTATTGATTCAATAAGATGTCTATACAATTAGAATTTGAGACAACCAGAACATCATGAGAACACCTTAAGATAGATCTATTATGGCAATTAATTTTCAGAATTGTATCTGCCTCATAAGAGGATTGCCATGGATAGTCATGATATAAATTTTATTATTGTCCCACCTAATAAAATGGCTGTTGCTCCGAGTTCTGCAACAATTAAACTGACCATTGCAAAGGTCATCATCCAGTTGGGAAGTGTCCAGCGTCCAAGTTGATGAGGTTGTTTAAATTGATTGGTGGTATCTTGAAGTAAACCATGCAAAATATAGGACAAAATGGCAAAGGTAAAAAAGAACAAATTCGCCAGTATACAAAGCAAGGCAACCAGATGAGATAACACCGTAAAATGACTCAATGCTGCTAATATTAAACTTGCGGCTGCATACAGTAAGCTACTGCGATGGGCAATATCGACATAGTAGTGTGCTCTGGCTCGTTCGGTATGGCGAATCTGGTAGTACTTCCAGACCCCAGTCAGCATTCCCATCCATAAAAAAATGCCACTAAATACAATCGCCCATTGTGTAGCCGAGGTCAAAATATCCAATAAAATTTCTCCTAAATTATTTAATGGACATTGTGATTTGACCACGACATATCCACTCATTATAAGACCAAAACCTCTACAGATTTTGGTCTTATGCTTTTATAGCAAGGGCATACGATATTCAATGATTCCTGGCTTTTCAGCAACCCAGTTATAAAGTTTTTGGGCGGTATGATTGGTTTCCTGTGTATGCCAATATAAGCGGTCACATTGTTGAGCAATCGCCTGTTTTTGTACATATTCAATCAGGCGTTTACCAATATGCTGACCACGAGTTTCAGGTGACACATATAAGTCTTCCAGATAACAATAATTTTGTTCTGCCCAGGTTGAGCGGTGAATCACATAATGCACAAAGCCTAAAACTTTATCACCCTGTTTGGCAACAGCACAGTACACAGGCTCAGCTTTGTCAAAGAAGCGTTGCCACGTGGTTTCAGTCACCTTAGTGGATAAACAGACCTTATAAAAATCCTGATAGGCTAACCAGTAAGGTATCCATTGTTGATAATCTTGTTGCTGTACTGGAATCACCTGAATTTCTTGGCTTTGCATGATAATACTCCCATGATTTTGTGAGTTAAAAATAGATGAGCAAAGCATAATATTGATATGGTACTGTTTTAAGATACAGTTTTAATATTTTCCACAGTACCAGTTTTGATATGAAAATCTAGGATATTTTTCTATTCATCATCTCCTGAATAAAGATAATAATCACAGTCAATAGAATAAAAGCAACGGCTAACCATAAAATCTCTATGGCTAACTTTTTATCCAGTAAAAAACCACAGATTAGGGGGCCAACCACGCCACCCAGATTAAATCCTGTGGAAACAATACCAAAAGTACGTCCTTCTGCTCCGACAGGCGATGCCTTACGCACCAACATATCTCGGGATGGGGCAATAACGCCCATTAAAAATCCAGCACAGGCAAACGAAGCCACCAATGCCAAAGCAGACATCGGCATACAAATAATCATGATAAGCACTAAGGCAGCACTACCAAACGCTGCCGCAGCAAAGGCTGAATGATGCTGAACTCTATCTGCAATAACTCCACCTGCCAGTACCCCAAATGCACCCGAAAACATAAATGCAGTTAAAGCATAATTCGCTGTGTTGAGGTCAATATGTAATCCATCGATCAGTGAACTGACAGAAAACTTTTCAATCGCCCCTGTGCTTAAGCTGAGCAAGGTAAAAAACAGGGTCAAGATGGCAATGGTTGAAAAATGGATAGCATGAGGGCGAACTTCTGCATGGGAATGTTGTTGTTTTTTATCATATTGACGAGACTGAATATGAATCTGTGAGAGATTCAACATCAGTAATAGACCAACAAGGCTAATGATTGCCGCCAAAGCGAAAGCCCAGTTTATGCCAAAGCTCATGCCTATACTAATCATCATCAATGGCGTAATTGCAGCACCAAAGAAACCTGAAAAAGTATGAATGGAAAAAGCCCGACCCATCTGTTTTGCAGGAATGCCTGTAGAAAGTAAAGCATAGTTTGCAGGGTGATATACACCATTTGCCACACCTGCCAATGCCATTGCAACGATAAGTGAAATATAGGAGGTGCTGATAAAAACTAAAGTGAAGCTGATGGTACCCAGTAATAGGGCATAAATCAGCATCTTTCTTGCCCCAAGACGGTCTACTAAAAAGCCAAATGGAGCTTGTACCAGCAGAGAAACCACATTAAATACACCGATTGCAATGCCCAGTTCCATAAAGGAAACATTGATCGCCTTTGGTAAAATGGGCAATAAAGCAGGTAAAGTCATAATATGAATATGACTAATGGCATGAACAATAGAGATGTAAGTTAAGAGAACTTTAGCACTTCTTTCCAATGGATTGCCTCAAAGTGTTTAAATTGCAAAAAGGGTATGCGTGATACCCTGAATATCAATGGCTGACTCATGAACTGAACTTAAATTTACCATTCAGTACAAGATAAGAAATTAATCCTAGAACTAATCCCCAGAATGCACCACCAATCCCAAATAAGCTAATATTGGCAGCAGTAGCAACAAAGGTAATTAAAGCGGCTTCACGGCTATCAACGTCACTCATGGCATTGGCAAGGCTTCCTGCAATTGTGCCTAACAAGGCAAGCCCAGCCAGTGTGCTAATAAATGCGGTAGGAAATGCTGCAAATACTGCTGCCAATGTCACGCCAAAAATCCCGACCAAAATATAAAATATCCCTGCGGCAATCCCTGCAACCCAGCGTTTTGATGGGTCTTCATGTGATTCTTTACCTGTACAGATTGCTGCGGTAATGGCAGCCAGATTAAACGCATGTGAACCAAAAAATGCCATGATGAATGAGCCTAAACCTGTCACAGCCAGAATCGGTTTGGCACTGGTTTTAAAACCATCATTTTTAAGCACGAATAAACCTGGCATATATTGCCCTGTTAAGGTAATAAGGAATAAAGGCAAGGCAATACTGAGTATCGAGTTAATCGAAAACTCAGGGGCAGTAAAAATTGGGGATGCCAATTTCAACTCAAATCCAGCAAAGTCAATTCGTGATTGCAACATCAGGAAAATAAAACCAAAAACTAAAACGCTGACAATCGCATAGCGTGCTGAAAAACGCTTGGTGATGAGGTAAACAAAAAATAAGGAAATCGCCAGAAATGGGTCAATGGTCATATTGGTAAAGGCAGCGATCCCAAACTGTAATAAAATTCCTGCCAATAAACCTGAGGCAATGCCAATCGGAATCAGGCGAATGAGTTTCTCAAAATAGCCTGTAATCCCTAAAATGACAAAGGCTAAGGCAGAAAGTAGGTATGCCCCAATCGCTTCGGCATAAGGTACGGTCACAAGAGCAGTAATCAGAAAAGCTGCCGCAGGGGTTGACCATGCTGTAATAATCGGTTCTCGTGTGTACCAGCTTAATATTATCCCTGTGATACCGACCCCAATCGAAATCGACCATACCCATGAAGCTGTAAGCTCAGGGCTAAGTCCTGCCATCTGTGCAGCCTGAAAGATTAAAATAAATGTACCGCCATAATTGACAATGACTGAGATTAAACCTGCCATAATTGGGGGCAGCAAATCATTGGAATGACGCTGAAAAGATGAGTATTGACCAGACATAACCCAACCCCTAAAAATTTAAAAATTAAGTAGCAGAGTGTATTTTTAATGATGGTATTGTCATAAGATACAGTTTGGATATTTTTTAAAGTACCAGTTTAATCATGGCAACGTCACCTTCTGCTTATTTTCCACACTTAATTTTGCCCAAAGGGCAGCAAATTAAAGACGGTTTATATTGTATTTTGCGTGATGCGATTTTAGAGGGCCGCCTATCTGCGGGTACAAAATTGCCCTCAAGCCGTACTTTGGCAGAAATGATGTTGATTTCCCGTAATTCGGTCTTGGCAGCGTTGGAACGTTTGCTGGATGAGGGCTATTTAGTTACTAAACCGAGTTCAGGCACGTATGTTGCCGATATTATCCCTGACCAACTGATTCAAATTCAAAATGATAGACAACAAGCGGTATATCAGCCTACGCAAACACTCAACATTAATCCTCATATTGCCAATTTATTGCCACATTGGCATCAGCAGCGTTTTTCTAACCAAGAAAAGAAAATGTTTCATATAGGTGTGGGTTGTGTGGACTTATTCCCCCATCAACTTTGGGGGAAATTATTAGGTCGAGCATGGCGACAGTCCTATTATCAACTTGGACAATTCCATGACCCACGAGGATATTTGCCATTGCGTCAGGCAATTTGCCAATATGTCCAATCAACACGAGGATTAAACTGTAACGAAGAACAAATTTTGATTGTGAATGGTACACAACAGGCAATTCATCTGGCAGCTTATGCCCTGTTACAGCCACATGACCAAGTATGCTTAGATGAACCAGGTTATGATTCGGCTCTTCATATATTTCGTAGCTTTGGGGTGACGGTACAGCCGATTGAAAGTGATGATGAGGGGATGAAAATCCCAGAGATTATTCAGCACCATGCAGCCAGTAAATTAGTCTATACCGCTCCCTCGCATCAGTTTCCACTGGGTGGCACATTAAGCCTTGCCCGACGTTTTGCCTTACTGGATTGGGCGGCTCAACAACAAAAATGGATTTTTGAAGATGACTATAACAGCGAGTTTCGTTATGGCACACACCCTATTCAGGCATTGCAGGGTTTAGACCAACAGCAACGAGTGATTTATGCAGGTACATTTTCCAAAATGATGTTTCCTGAATTTCGACTTGGATTTATGGTCGTTCCAGAAGCCTTAATTGATACATTTAGTTTTGCAAAATATTATACTGATACTCGTAGTTCTTATCTGGAACAAGTGGCACTGACTGAATTTATAAAAGATGGTCATTATGCTCGGCATGTGCGTAAAATCCGTAAAGCATGTTATGAACGGCAGCAGGCTTTAATTGCAGCGATCCAACATCATCTCTCGGATGTACTCAGCGTACAGTCTACTGATTCAGGGATTCATCTGGTGTGTTGGCTAAAAGCAAATTGGACAGAGCAGGATTTTATAGCCCAATGTATACAAGTAGGTTTATCGGTACAACCATTATCCCGATATTGTCAGACTTCATCGCAAAAATCAGCAGTATTGTTTGGTTATGCGGCACATACACCTGATGAAATCAAAGAGCATATAGAGAAACTGGCAAGACAAATTCAAAAAGAGACGATTTAAGGAATTAGAAATTTAAAAAAGAACTAGCTTCTTCCGTACGCCTTTCCTCACTGAGATCTGTAAGCAAAATATTCCATTTAGTAATAGATAATTTTATATACAAAAGTAGTTCTGTAATAAGAAATTTTACTGAATAGCCCCAACCAAGAATATTCGTGTTTTGGGGCTTATAGTTCGTTGAAACTATTTAGAAAACTTTTTCTTTAAAAAATGATCACTGTCCTCATACTATGATGTGTAGTTGGATATGTATCATTTAACATAAAATTAAGTTATGTGACTTCAGAATGACCAAAAGTTTTAAGAATTTTGTTTTTTCTTTAAAGCAGTGGTTTCGATAGGTTTTGTTTTTATTTCATTACTATCGTAGCAATACCATGCCACAACAGCATAGCCATTACCATTTATCTCAGTAATAGTCATATTTGGACTACCTGATTTAAGTTCAACAATATCACCTTCTTGAAAATTAGACATACCATCCTTACCTTTTGTAAAATTAATGTACTATATAGATATTGGTTGTTTTCAGTATTTCAAGTGTGAATTTTTCATGGCTAAATCCGCAAGCATTTATGAACGTATAATAATGTCTTTATCAGAGTATCGAACTATTTCGGCACATATAACTGCTCTTGGAAAAATTAAGATAGTTTCTGATGATGAAATCGTGACAACAATGATTAGGTATGTTGCATATGATCTGCAAAAAAGATATGAAAATCCTTATGCTAGAAAGGCTGGCCCTATATCTTTAGAACGATGGAATAATCAGATTGTTCAAAATCTTATTCAATATTGTAACTATATGATTGGTGAAAAGAAGCCTGAATGGCAAATTTTGGCAGAACGTCATGGTTGGATGCCACCAAATAAGCTATAACAAAAAAAGAGTCCACGCTATTTAATGGTGGACTCTTGTTTCGTTCCAACTTTTTAAAATACTTTGAGCAGAAATCGAGCAGCTTCCGAAACCATACGTTCATCACTTAGACCTGCCTTACGTAAAATTCTCCAACGAGGTAGAACTTCTGCCTTTGTTTTCATCTCAATGAAAGTTTTAGTTAAACGTCTAATCTGGTATGTCCCAATATCTTCACTATATTTCTCTAAAAATAACTTGGTTAAAGGTAGCATATCTAGATTTTTCTCAATGGTTGATACATGGGAGGTTTGTTTCATCCACCATTTTGCTGAACGTCTAGGATTATCCAAATCCCAGAGTAAATCATTGTTGAGCTTAATCAACTGTTTTACAAAGGACAAATCACGGCTATGCCAATCCACTTTAGTACCTTGAGGGATATATTTTTGGTGAAAACCCTGATTGGTCTCTAATAACCAATGTTTATCGTTACGGTATAACCAAGCATATAAAGCAGCATTTAAAAGCCGAGCAGGCTTTACACCATTTTTTTTGATCAAGCTCAGCCAATTTTCTCGGTTTTTTATGGTGAGACCAGTAATATGGTTGTTATGAACATCCATATGATTATTTTGATTTATTTTACGGAAAGAGCGGACTTGGTTGAGAATTTCAGCAAAAGGCCATTCTCTGTTGATTAAAGCCTCAATGGCAATGATATGTTCCAGATAACTAAAGCTTTTTCGATGTTTTCTAAAAATGTTGTTTAACCAAGAGGTCTCGGAAGTTAAATCGGCTAAACAATACTGCTCTAAAAATTTCTTTGACCAACGGATCGTTATTCTTTCTAGAATACGCTCATGCAAGATTTGGTTTTGCCCCCGAATACAGTCATTCTGCCGAGCCAGTTCATAATAAAACATCGTCCATTGTTCATAGCTGGGTGACTCAAAGGGAGGCAAGGTCAATAACTCTAACAATTTGGACGTAATAAAAATATCGTCAGGATTGGTTATGGTTTGTTCTGTTTTAGGACATGATTGATGAGATGGAACTAAAAAATCATGCCGATGTAATGATCTTAAATCCAGTTCTGAGTCAATGAGTTGACCATGTTGGAGACAGCAAGCTCCTTGTATTTGCCATAAGCGGAACCAATAATATTCGCCATATTTCTCTAATTGTTCTGCTAAACATTGTGGGCAATAACGTAATTTATGAATAGGTGGGATACGTGAGGCATTAATGCCTAAAGCCAGATGAATCGAACCTTGAGAAATATCAGCCATCCATTTTAAACATTGTTGCCGTCTTTTTTCAGGGACAAAAGGTGCATAGATTGGAAACAGCGTATGCTGATAGGCGATATCCTCAACGGTAAACTGATGATTCGAAAGCTGATGAATAATAGCGTTTAGGTGACAAGGCAAATCTACCGTTGCAATCACCTTACGATTTTTAAAGACTTCATCTAGTAATTGTTTAGGACTATCCAAAGCCAAACGAGTCCCTGCCCGAGCCACAGTACTGTAAATCAGCTCGTGTTGGTACGGCATGGGAAAGTTTAGCATGGCTAACTGACCTGTTTGAGCCAGTGATCAATATCAAAAACGATATTGGTTTGAGCCTTTAAATGCTCATAAAAGCTATGTTCACTTTCTTTTTGTGAGAATTGGAAACGTAAGTCTACCGTATCCAAGGTTTGCCATTGATCAGGTTTGGTACTTTTAGCTTGTGATAATTTCGGTTTTGATGACGATGAACTGGAGTCTTGCGTAACATCCTGATTTAACCAACGCATAATAATAGGGAGTAGCTCAGTTAATTTTCGATTTGGGTGTTCTTTAAATACTTTTTTAACAAGGGGAATTAAAAGCTGGGAATCATAACCAAGCTCAAGCAATAAATTATGCAAACGTATGGATTCAGTATGACCCCGATATTCTGCCAGTTGGTCATTTTGATCTAGGCTACTTTCTTCAATTCGGGAGATCAGTTTTAATAATTGTCGATCTACTTCAGGCGTAATCAAGTCGGAATATTCTGCAATTCGTCTTGCATCACCAGAGCGTAAAACATCTATAATTTTATGAATCGGTTTAAAATCTTCCTGAAATGTGGTTTTAAGTAGTTTAACCGTAATGCGTTCCAAACCCGATTCAATTGCTCGTATCTGTGCCAGAACAAATAGTTTAACTACAATGTCCAGAATACCCTGACTCAGATCAAACCAGCATTGGCGTAATTCTTCAGACAATGCAGGGTCTGATTTTCTCAACCATTGATACTTCCAGAGCGAATCAGTAAATGTCATCCATTCGGATTTTCTGACTTTTCCATCTGGTGTAGTGATTGCAGGCTCATTTTTCATTGGTTCCCAATGAATTGAACCCAAACCTACCGCTCTACGTGATGAACGGAGATCCCGCTCAAATATTTGAATTGCTTTAGGTGTCCCGACCATGACGATGGGGAGACTATAAATATTGACTAAGGTAACAAAGAAATTGAGCATCTCATCCGAATTTTTGGATTGATTTGCCAACAAGTGTTGAATTTCATCAATGACTAATAAGCCAATGGCATGAAGATGGGCAATATGTCCCATAAGCTGTAATAGCTTTTGTTCATTATGGCGTTTCTGCGTGTATTGTTTTTCGTAAGTTGTTCCCAATGCACGATCTACGGCACTAAAGAAATTTAAATATAAAGACTTAAGTGAACCATTATAAGGGCAGTCGATTTTTAAATAGACAAGTTGGGTGAAGTTATGCTCAGGGTGGTAAATCTTTTGTTTATAGTTTTTTAAGATTCGGTTTAGTGTTGTGGTTTTTCCGCTGCCAGAAAAACCAATAAAAGTAAGGCTCTGTGCGGTAGAACGTACATCATTAGAGGGTGTTGGTTCAAAATTATTGGATAAAGCGATTTGATGACTACGGTTTAGAATTCGATTAAAGTCGCCAGTCACAATATTCCTCCCCACATAGCCTTTTCTCAGCATGATGGAGATTTTCTGCTCTAATTCTAAGTGTCTGCGGATAGGATGAAAAAAGTTATTAAATAACTGTGAAATAATATGGGCACGAGTATTATTCGGTAACTGCCGATCAGATTGTTTAAATTCGATTGAACCTTTTATCGCTTGAATCGTGTCCTGTGCCTCAAAAATGGGTGGCAAAGCCTCGATAAAAGGATTTCCCTGATAATCTGAAACTGGGCTAGGTGTATATACTGCATAATCATTTTGATTTGTCATAAACATATCCTAGAGTAGAGCTGGATGTATTAATCATCATCTGAGTGATCAATATCTTCCAGCAAGTCCTGATAAATACCAAAAGTAAGTTGGTAATCCTCATCATGTTCCAGCTTCTGTTTGGGCTTAGGCATCTGAATAATGTTATTTGTTGATTCAGAGACTTTTTCAGTTGATTGTTGTTCAGGAAGTGGATTTTTCAGATGATCTGCTTTCCCCGCCAAACGTTCATGATTCTTTTCCCGCTGACGGTTTTCCCTAATGCCTGTAACACGTTGTTTTCTGCTTGATGCTGTCTTTGGTTTTTGAGCATTGGCCTGAGCAATAATAGACTCTATATGTTCTTCCAGAGCAGCTTTAGATTTATTGGTTTCCAGTTCTTGAATAGCTTGGGTTTGCTTCTGTTCCTGTTGAACCTGCCAAACTTCCCAGAAACTACAACCAACAAATTCTCTTGATCTTGGTGCAAGTGCGGCTTCCCAATAGTGAAGACTATCATCTTGATAAAAAACATAAATTATTTCGGCATTACTCGGGTCATACGCAACTTGTAAAGTATCTGGTCTTGAGATTGATTTTTTACGGTGCATCCAGCCTTGCTGATTAATCTCAGCACAATAATAGAATACACCAAAAACTTTGAGCCCAAGATCAGATAAGGTTGCTTTGGTTTTAGGAAGCAGTGCAACACGTAATGCCTTTTCGGAAACCTGTTTTAATCTGCCCACTCGGTTTTGTATACCCCAGTTCCAGAGATGAATCGGAACTAAAGGTAAATCCGTTGGCATATCAAGATCACGATCATACTTTTTTAATTGGTGGGTCAGGTTGTAGGTGAGGATTGAACCAATAATAATCTGCTTAAAATCATGAATTGTTAAAGTAGCATCTAGACGATAATCTGAGCCACCTCGTTTTTTTTCTTTAAAGGGTTGTACCACACCCTGAGCAAAAGGTTTAAATTTTGCCTGAGCAGTTCTGAAATAACGTTCTACAATAGGCTTTAAATCCCCACGATATGGCGCAGTATTTTCAATCCGAATTGAAAAACTATGTTCGAGGGCCTCAATCTGATGACCTAATAATTCTCCACGATCCGCTAAAATCGCATCAGGCAATCCAATACAAGGCCACTCTTCACTGGTAATTTCATAACCATATTGTTTGCATAACTCGACTTTATCGGTCATAGCGACTTGTAGAGCCTGCATTGCGGTTACATATGAAGCATTCTCAAAACCAATATAAAAACCGACTACTATTCTGCTAAATACGTCAACAACAAAGTAAATCGTTGGTCTTCCCACAATACAGGCACGATCAGAATCTGAAACAAGATAAATATCTGCAATCGTTGCATCAATCTCATAACGTGATCCTGGCCCTAAGACTTGGGTATTCACTGTTGAGTGAAGTGCCCGAATGTCCTTGTTATAGAGAATAGGATTGCTACGGGCAGTAAGCTGGGTAACTTTAGGAAATTCACGTTCATAAAAATGTTTAAACTGCCATATTGATGGAATTTCAGTATCTGGCACATCAGGAAATAATGAATGATACATCGTATAGAACTTACGATAGGCATAACCTAAAGAATGTTTATTCTTGGTTAACATATACTTATTGATATTAATTCTAAATAATCGCTCAATATTTACATCAATAAGTGCCCCTGTACCTGGCATAGATTTTCTGGGGCGTCCCAGCTTTTTATCTTTGGCAATTCGTTTACTACCTTTGGCACCAGAATTTTGATAACTTGGAATAAGTGCATTAGGTATTTGCCCTCGTTGCCAATACCTGCGGGCAAGCCTGTAAATCGTCTGGTGAGTAGATTTCTGCTGCTCCAATATACGTTTAACAAGATCAAAGCGAATAGATGGATCAAAAAATTGATCATGTGTAATGAGCGGTCTGATTAACGCCATTCCAGCATCACGCTTTTGCTGCTGGATACTACCCTCAACAACTTTTAGCAATGCGATATCTGCAAAGGGGTCTTCAATCCATTCAGCTTCGTTTGCTTCTATAGATTTAGTTAACTCATTTTTTTCGATAAGAAAGGGGTTAGCACTCTGACTATCAATATCAATCCATACGATGTGATAAAGTGTCATTTTAAGGATACGAAAAGATGTATCGTGCAGTTTATAAACATCATTGATTCGAAACATGGCGAATGTCCTCCCACACTTCAATATCACCTAATGTAATTTCAGATAATTTAAGCTTTTTATAGTCTTTGGTTATATCAAAAATAAAATAACGTTGAGCAAGAAGCTCCCGAATTTCTGATAAAGATGAACCCAGTTCTAAATCATATGCCTGATCTACTTTTTTACTTAACTCAATTAATGTGAGATGAGGATATTGAGCAAATTTCTGCATATAGTCATCGAGCTTTTCATAAACAGGAAGAGAAGATTCCCTCATAGCAGGATAGAGCCATTTGATATTGTGAAGTACAGTCGCAGGAATATCTTTTTCTGTCAGGATGTACCAAGGTGTCTTTGTACTTTCCCAATATCTTCGTTCCAGCTCAAGTTTTTCAATGGTTCTAATATCTTCTAAATCTGCTACGTATTTTGTTTGCAGAGCAAAATTGGGTTGCCTGAAATCTTTACGATCTACATAAAAATCTGAACTCATAATTTGTAGGGCATTACGAACTCTAGGATGAGTAATTTGAGCTTGTTCTGCAATTTGAGTTGTGGCTTGAAGCGGTAAAGGAAACTGTTCCCGAATATCAGTAACTGATGGATTCCAGTCTAAAAGTAGAAAGGTTGCAAGTTCTAAATCAGACAATAAATGATGTGTACGTTTGGTTGTATGTCCATATACACGATGTGAGCGACCTTTTGAGCCAAAATCACGCACAGTTACCCAAGGTTTATAGTTCTTTAGGTAGCCTTGACCACGACCTTCTTTTATCCAATTGTCTTGTTGTTTTTCAGTCGCCATAGCAAATCGCCTGCTACTCTCATTAATTTAAGAATAGCAGGCGATTGTTATTTGATCAATATGAGATGATACTTTATTACCTAAGATGAAACTATATTACTTAGGATGATACTTTATTGCTCTCATACAAGAGGCTGTAATAAAAATATAATATTATTCAACTGTTACCGATTTTGCCAAATTACGAGGTTGGTCAACATCAGTACCACGAAGCACTGCAACGTGATAAGACAGTAGTTGAACCGGTACGCTGTAAACGATTGGCGCTAACCATGAACTCACGTTTGGTACATGTACAACATGTTGACGGTCTTTATTTTTGATTCCACTATCTTCATCAGCGAAAACAAATAACTCCCCGCCACGTGCCTGAACTTCTTCCATGTTGGATTTTAGTTTATCTAACATTTCATCGTTTGGAGCAAGAATAACGACAGGCATGTCATTGTCGACAAGTGCAAGTGGGCCATGTTTTAACTCACCTGCGGCATAACCTTCAGCGTGAATATACGAAATTTCTTTGAGTTTTAATGCACCTTCAAGGGCAATCGGAAACTCTGTACCACGACCTAAGAATAAGCAGTGCTGTTTTTCGACAAACAGTTCAGATAAACGCAAAATTTCAGTGTCATTTTGCAAAGTATCTAAAATCACTTTTGGAGTATGCCACATGTCAGCAGTGATTTCGGCAATCTGGTTTTCATCAATGTTTTGCTTAATTTGACCGATTTTCAAGATTAAGAGCATGAGTGCTGCAAGTTGAGTGGTAAATGCTTTAGTTGAAGCTACACCTATCTCAGGCCCCGCAAGCGTGAGTAAATGATAATCTGTTTCACGTACCATAGATGATGTTGCAACATTACAAATCGTCATGGTTGTAATGTTTAGATTTTTCGCAGCAGCACGTTTTTTGGTATCACGAAGGGCCGCTAAAGTATCGGCTGTTTCACCAGATTGTGAAATACATACATAGAGTGTATCACCCACAATTACAGGTGAGCGATAACGATACTCACTGGCAATTTCAACATGGCACGGAAGGTCAGCCAGTTGTTCAAACCAGTATTTTCCGATCATTCCGGCATGATAGCTTGTACCACACGCAATGATCTGAACTTGTTTGATATTGCTAAAATCAATCTCGGCATCTTTCAGGAAATCTGGGCGCAGTGCATTACCATTTAAAGCTTGAGAAATGGTTTGCTGAATAGCTTCTGGCTGTTCATAGATTTCTTTGAGCATATAATGCTTAAATTCACCTTTAGTGGCATTGCTAATAGTTGCATCCAGTTCTTTCACTGGGCGAGCGACTTTTTGTCCGTTTACGTAAACATCAATAGTTTCACGTGTTAAACGTGCAATATCACCTTCTTCAAGGTAGATAAAGCGGTTAGTAACTGGTAAAAGTGCTAACTGGTCGGAACTGATAAAGTTTTCACCGATCCCAACACCAATAACCAATGGCGAACCTTCACGTACAGCGATGAGTTCATCAGGATGGTTTGTATCAATAATACCAAGTGCATAGGCACCTTTAAGTTGAGGCACAACCTGTTCAACTGCCTTTAAAAGATCAGGAGTAGATTTCAACGCTTCATGCACAAGGTGCGCAACAACTTCCGTATCGGTTTGTGAGGTAAAGTTATAACCTAATGCTTCGAGATCATCTTTAAGTTCTTGATAGTTTTCGATGATTCCGTTATGTACAACAGCAACACGCCCAGATATATGTGGATGGGCATTATTTTCAGTCGGTTTACCGTGAGTTGCCCAGCGTGTGTGTGCAATACCGATAGAGCCAATGATCGCACTCTCATTGACAGCCTGTTCAAGGTTGGCAACTTTTCCTACACGACGTTCACGTAAAATCTGACCATGGTCAACTAATGCAAGACCAGCAGAATCATAGCCACGATATTCAAGTCGCTTTAAGCCTTCAATTAAAATATTGGTAATACTACGTTCTGCAACGCCACCTACGATACCGCACATATTTTTATCCTCTTATTTTTTGACCTTTTGGGGACGTTGATAGTTTTCTTTAGTGAATTGCTGTGAACGTTCAACAGCAAGTGCATTGTCTGCTACATCACGAGTAATCGTTGAACCTGCGCCAGTTGTTGCACCATTTCCAATTTTTACAGGCGCCACAAGTGAATTGTTGGTGCCTATAAATACATCATCGCCAATAACTGTTTTGTGCTTATTTGCACCATCATAATTACATGTAATCGTGCCAGCTCCAATATTTGAGCCTGAACCGATTTGTGCATCACCAAGATAAGCAAAATGGTTTGCTTTAGATGCAAAACCGATACTAGAATTTTTAACTTCTACAAAGTTACCTATATGTACTTCATTTGCCAGTTTTGCACCTGGACGAAGTCGTGCAAAAGGACCAATCTGAACACTTTCGCCAACAAAAGCATTGTCAAATACGCTATACGGCTGGACTTTGGTGTTGGCAGAAATTTTTGTATTTTTGATGATACAGCCAGCACCGATTTCGACATTGTCACCAAGCTCACATTCACCCTCAATAATGACGTTAATATCAATACGAACGTCTTTACCTATGGTTAAATGTCCTCGTAAATCAAAACGTGCAGGATCAATTAGATGTACACCTTGTTGCATCAATGTCTTGGCTTGATGGTTTTGGAATTCACGTTCAAGAGCAGCGAGTTGTACACGATCATTTACACCTTCAACTTCAAAAGCAAATTCTGGCTGGATAGACGCAATTTCCATTCCATCAGCGAGAGCCATAGCAACAATGTCAGTCAGATAATATTCACCTTGAGCATTGTTATTGCTTAACTTCGGCAACCATTCATGCAATTTTGCATTGCTTACACAGTAAATCCCAGTATTGATTTCCCTGATCTGGCGTTCTATTTCAGTCGCATCTTTATGTTCTACAATCGCTTGAATTTTATTATTTTTACGAACAATACGACCATAGCCTGTTGAGTCATCAAGTGTTAATGTTACAAGACCAATACCTGTCGGGTTTGAAGCATCAATCAAACGTTGCAGAGTGCTTTGCTGGACGCATGGAACATCTCCCGAAAGAATTAGAGACATCCCATCTTTAGGTAAGACAGGTAGTGTTACCTTGACAGCATGACCTGTTCCAAGCTGTTCAGTTTGCTCAACCCATTCGATTTTTTCTTCAGGAAATGTCTGGCGTACTAGATCACCGCCATGACCATAAATCGTAATAATATTTGTTGCTTGTAATTTCTTTGCTGTTTCAATCACATGACCAAGTAATGGTTGTCCTGCTAAAGGTTGAAGAACCTTAGGTAAGTTCGAACGCATTCGGGTTCCTTTACCTGCAGCAAGAATAATCACTGTCGTTGACATAACGCACCTTACAGATTTGGCTTAAGCCTGAATAAAAAATATATATAAAATGATGCAAATGGCCGCCCAGATACCTGCGATGATGTCATCAAACATGATGCCAAAACCACCATTTACTTTACGGTCAATCACGCGAATTGGCCAAGGCTTCCATACATCAAATAAACGAAAAAGAGCAAATCCAACCAAAACCCAGATCCAGTTCATTTGAGCAAAATAGATGAGTGGTAAAAAGGTAATGGATTGACCAGCAAATTCATCCCACACGATCCTTCCATCATCATGTACCCCCATGATCTTTGCGGTGGCACCGCATATATAGATTCCGAGCAGTGACATAATAACAATGGCTAAAATGGTGGCATTAAAACCGATTGCAAGCCATATAGGGATAAACAAAAGGGCAAAAGCAGAACCAAAAGTACCAGGTGCTTTAGGTGCAAGACCTGAACCAAAACCAACGCCACAAAATACGATGCAGCGTTCTGACCAAGTCATATTTTTAAAGCGGATGGCTGGTTTATGCAAAATGTTGATACCCATTAAATTGAAGAGGATGATCTAGGCCATCTTTTTCAAATGTTAAATTTTGATCCTGTGTGATTTGCCCGATGATTGTAGTTGTTACATTGGGTTGTAATTGCAAAAGTTTTTCATAGTTTTGCATAGTTATTGTAAAGCATAACTCATAATCATCGCCACCAGCCAAAGCATATTGCCATTGTTTATTTTCAGACAAATGGCTTAACGCATGATGAATAGGGAGTCTGGATAGATCGATTTTTGCACCGACATGTGAAGCAGCTAAGATATGACCTAAATCTTGAGCAAGTCCGTCTGACACATCAATCATACTGGATGCCAAGCCTTTGAGTTGCCGTCCAAGCTCGCAGCGAGGTGTTGGGTAATCTAACCGCCGTTGTAATGGATGCCCTAAATGTTGAAGTGCAAAAGCAGCATCACCGATTGAACCACTGATCACGATCAGGTCACCTACTTTTGCTCCAGAGCGGGTAACAGCTAATCCCTGTTCCACAAACCCAAGCGCTGTAACACTGATTGTAAGATGTGGATTTTGCGTGGTATCGCCACCAATTAAGCTAACGCTATATTGGTCACAGCAGTCGTATAAACCCTGACTAAATTCTGAAAGCCATTCTTCATCAATATTTGGAAGACTTAAGGCAAGCAAAATACTGTGGGGTGTGGCACCCATAGCAGCAATATCTGATAGATTGACAGCAACACTTTTCCAACCCACTGCATGAGGGGATGTATCTAGGGGAAAGTGGCGACCAGCAACTAATGTATCTGTACAGATGACCAGTTGTTGGTTGGAAGGGGGAGTAAGCAGGGCTGAGTCATCGCCAACCCCCAGATCAACCGATGAGTTACTCTCACGGCTAAAATAGGTTTCTATAATTGAGAACTCAGCCATAACAAAACTTATTTAGCTTGTTGTTTTTCTGCTTCACGAAGGTTGGCAGCTAAACGGTCAAGTACACCATTGATGTATTTATGACTATCTGCGCCACCAAAGTGTTTTGCAAGTTCAATTGCTTCATCTAGAACCACACGGTACGGAATTTCAAGATGATCTTTCAGTTCATATGCACCCAAACGAAGTGTTGCCAGTTCTACACCGTCAAGCGCTTCAATTTCACGATCAAGAACTGGAATAAGTAAAGCATCCAATGCTTCATGATTGGCAATCACTTGCGTAAGCAATTCATGATAGTAGCCCAAGTCCACTTTATGCATTGCATTCTCGGCACGTGTACGTGCTTCAATTTCATGCACAGGGTTGTGGCTCATTTGCCATTCATAAATTCCTTGTACAGCAAAACGACGTGCTTTACGTTTTGCTGCATAAGCTGCTTGGAGTGTCTGAGACATGCTTTAGATAGCCTTTAACAAATTAACCATTTCAATTGCAGTTAGGGCAGCTTCACTACCTTTATTACCTGCTTTTGTACCAGAGCGTTCAATCGCTTGCTCAATACTGTCCGTAGTTAATACACCATTAATCACTGGTAAGCCAGTATCCAGGCCAACAACGCCAAGACCTTTGGCACATTCGCCTGCAACAAAGTCAAAGTGTGGTGTACTACCACGAATCACTGCACCGAGTGCAATAATCGCATCAAATTTTCCAGAAGCTGCCAGTTTCTTGGCAACTACAGGAAGTTCCCATGCGCCAGGTGCATGGACAACCGTAATATTATCGTCGGAGACACCATGACGATGCAATGTATCAATTGCACCTTCTAGCAGATGTTCAACAACAAAGCTGTTAAAACGACCAACTAAAATCGCGTAACGGTCTTCGCTCGCGAGATGTAATAAACCTTCAATTCGGCGAATCGCCATAGCAACCTCGATTTTTTTAACAAAAGTTATTTTACAGGAGTTTGATCAGCAGTGACATATTCCACTACTTCTAAATTAAAACCAGACAAGGCATTGAAACGTAATGGTGAACTGAGTAAACGCATTTTCTCAACGCCTAGATCACGTAAAATTTGTGCACCAACCCCAATAGTTTGATATTGATGAGACAGGGCAGCACTGGATTTTGTCGGTTTAGGTAATTTTAATGCATCTAAAGCAGGGCCCAAATCCTGTAGCTGACCTTGACCGATCCAGACTAAAACACCACGATCACTGGCTGATATTTCTTTAAGAGCCTTGTCCAGATTCCATGCAGCTTCACCATCTTGTTTATTGAGTTTTAACAAGTCACGCATAGGGCTGAAACCGTGTACACGTACCGTGGTTACACCCTCTTTAGGCTCACCTTTTACTAAAGCTAGATGAATATCTGGATTACCGATTTCACGATAACGATGTAGTTCAAACGTGCCATATTCTGTTTCAATGCTTTGTTTATCCAAACGCTCGACCGTTTGTTCGTTGGTCATGCGATAGTGGATCAGGTCCGCAATTGTACCAATTTTGATTCCATGTTTTTCAGCAAATATTTCAAGATCAGGACGACGAGCCATTGTACCGTCTTCTTTGATGATCTCACAAATCACAGATGCTGGTTCTAAGCCTGCTAGGCGGGCTAAATCACAACCTGCTTCGGTATGCCCTGCACGGTGAAGTACACCACCTGGTTGCGCCATGAGTGGAAAAATGTGACCAGGTTGGACTATATCTGCGGGTTTGGCATGTGCAGCTACAGCAGTTTGAATGGTATGAGCCCGTTCAGCAGCCGAAATGCCCGTAGTGATACCTTCTGCAGCTTCAATAGATAGAGTGAAATTTGTACCATGCTGGGCGCCGTTCTGATCAACCATTAAAGGTAGATCTAACTGTTTACAGCGATCACGACTAAGGGTCAGACATACCAAACCACGTGCATGTGTAATCATAAAGTTGATGTCTTCAGGACGTACGTGAGTTGCGGCAATGACCAAATCACCTTCATTTTCACGGTCTTCATCATCCATTAAGATGACCATTTTTCCTGCACGAATATCTGCTACAAGTTCTTCAACAGTATTGAGCGACATCTAGCTTCACCTTTTTATCGAGTCTTAACGACATATTCATTTTTCATTGTGGCATAGTCTAACGTGTTTTCACGATTTTTGCTTATGCTTATCACATTCCTTTTGCGGACATAGTTATACACAAGCTTATAGTGATATGGAAAGAGAAGATTATTTTAAAAGTAGAACATTTTGTTTAAAGTTTGGACGCTTGATTAGCTGTTATTGTGTAGTTTTTATCAACAAATAAGATAAGAATAAAAAAGCCCCTGTTCAATTTTTATAAATAACAAGGGCTTTTATAGAAAAAACATGCAATAGAACTGGTTATGATGCTTGCTCTGATGGAGGAGTCTGAACATTTTCAGCTTTTTTCCCCTTCAAAATTTCAGTTCGGATATTTTGCGCAGTTTCTGCACATTCATTATCCATTCCATTCATCATAAAAGCATGGCGGGTCAGAACATTAGTTGGATTTGGCATTGCTACTAACTGATAACATTCACTCACATGCTTTAATTGTTCATTATTTAAATGAACTGCCATCTCCTTAGCAATTAAATGTTGTGCTAGACGTTCTGCTGCTTGTACTGAATTTAGCTGCATGGCTTCAACTGCTGTCGCAACTGCAGAACGGGTTTGTAGTACAAAACGTTTATCTTCACGATAACGCTTATAAAGAACCTCAGACAGTAATTGAAATACTGTACCAATCATCACTATACATTCAGTTGCATTTGGCAAACGTGAGATGATCTGGATCGTTGCTCCCTGATAGTCAAAATTTTGACTTACGTTGATGTCTTTTACCTGTAAGTTAAAGTGGGCTGTACATAATTCAATACTTTTATTCAGAAAAATCTGACATAAGTTGAAATATGGCGCTGATACAGACTGATTGACAGAGTTAAGTAGTTGTTTAGGATCATAAAATTGAATGCTCAGTGCTAAAGTATCTTCATCTTTCAATAATTCACTTGGAATTTTAGGAATGATTTTTTCTTTAGGTGCTGGCTGTTTTTGTGCAATTGCTAGAGCCGAAGCATGTTTTTCTTCTTCCAATGCTTTGGTCAGTTCCTGGATTTCATGTTTTAGACGTGCTTCTTTATTGATACGTGCAAGATATTCACTACGGCTAGGACGGGCTATCGCACGGTATGCAAGCCATAATAAAGCATGGATAACCAATGACACTAAAATAGCTAGCCATTGATTACGCAAGATTTCACCAATACTTGGTTTGATCAAGGTAATTTCAACACTACCAACTTTCTTTTCATTTTGAATCGCATCGCGAGCAAATACATCACCTTCACGGGTTTTAGACATGCCACTGGTAGCAAGAACCTGTTTTTTTGCATCCAGGATACGGATAGAAGCAACACTAGGGTTGGTTGCATAGCGATTTGCCAACAGAGCAAGTGAAACTGTGTTGGCTGGGTCAAGCTCGTTAATACTATCTGTGACCAATTGACTGGTCATAAGTTGACCTTGATTGGCACGATTTTCATTAAGCTGATGAGTTGTTGCAATGACCAGTAAAAAGGTATGCAATGCAAAACTGATTATAAGCAGGCTAGCAAATAGCCCTTGTCTAGGCGCATTCAACGTAAATTTCCAAGGCAATTATTAGGGTTAATGACATTTCATCACTGATATTGTTAACAGCCCGTTATCAATTTCGATTATGATTCTAACAATAGTTGTAGCTCAAACCAGAGTCAATTCATGCGAGAAATCATTCTTATATCATTTTTAGGACCTGATCGACCTAATCAGTTTACCCGATTAATGCAGGTGCTGTCCGTACATTCTTTGCAAATTCTAGATGTTGGCCAAGCCGTTATCCACAACCAGTTGACTTTGGGCATTGTTGTTGCGTCAAACGACCAAACCGCAACGGCTTTAGCAATGAAAGACATTTTAATTTTAGCACATGATATTGGTTTAACTGTGCGCTTTAAACCGCTTTCTACACAAGAATATGATCAATGGGTCAATGAAGGCGGACGAACTCGTTATATCGTCACGGCTTTAGCTCCAGAATTAACCGCAGCACATTTACAAGCTGTTACCAATATTGTGTCTAATCATGGTTTTAACATTGAAACCGTGACACGTTTATCTGGACGTCCTGAACGGGATGGACATAGCACTGGTCCAAAACGCTCATGTGTACAATTTGGTTTAAGTGCCCAGATGTTAGATGCAACAGCCATGCGGGAAGCATGTCTGCGATTGTCTGCAGAATCTAGTATTGATGTTGCTGTACAGGAAGATAACGTTTATCGCCGTAATCGCCGTTTGGTCTGTTTTGACATGGACTCAACACTGATTGAACAAGAGGTGATTGATGAGTTGGCGCTAGAAGCTGGTGTTGGTGAGCAGGTTGCCGAGATTACTGAACGTGCTATGCAAGGTGAACTTGATTTCCAGCAAAGTTTCCGTGCTCGTGTTGCCTTACTCAAGGGGCTGGATGCTTCGGTTTTACCTAAAATCGCGGAACGTTTGACTGTGACAGAAGGTGCTGAGCGCCTTATTTCGACCTTAAAATCTTTAGGATACAAGACTGCTATTTTATCAGGTGGTTTTCAGTATTTTGCTGAATATCTTCAAGCGAAGCTAGGTATTGACGAAGTTCATGCCAATATTCTGGATGTCAAAGATGGCATTGTGACAGGTGAGGTGCAAGGGGCTATCGTTGATGGTGCACGTAAAGCAGAACTATTACGTGGGCTTGCAGAACGAATGGGTATTTCTCTGGAACAGGCTATAGCAGTAGGGGATGGTGCAAACGATTTACCTATGCTTTCGATTGCTGGTTTAGGTGTTGCATTTAGAGCAAAACCACTGGTTCGTCAAAATGCAAATCAGGCAATTTCAAGTGTAGGTTTGGATGGCGTTTTGTACCTTTTAGGTGTACATGATAAAGATTTATATCGTGCTTGAATCTTGCAGAAATATGACAAAAAGCACGTTTTTTAAGCGTGCTTTTTGTTTGTAAATTAGTCATTTTAAAAAGAAAATTGTATATAAATTCGCTTATGGAAAAAAATGTGGTGGAATTTGCAAAAAAGTTTTTCCTGTTCAAAAAAACAACGTATTTTTTTGTAATGACGCGCCAAGATCGACAGTAATTGGACTTTACAGAAAAGTATTATTCAGAAAAATGTAATGACAAATGAATGTTGCGACAAGATATGTCGTAAGAGAAAAAAACAGCTCTATTTTTTTTGCAAAAACTCTCCATAATGCATTTCAGAAGCTTTTATAAAATTGTAAATAACGTTGATCGAAGCTTGAAACATTGTTGAGAAACAACATTGAAACGGTTGAGTCAATTCGAGACATCATCTTGGACGGAGGTTTTTATGGTAACAGCGACTTTAGCGAGCATAGTCGGGTTCTGTCTGATCGTGGCTGCCATGACTGCTGTTTTCTTTTCACCTTACCGCCGTTGGTTAGGTTTCATGATAGCAGGCATGATTTTCTGGAGCTTACTTGAAGTAGTACGCTTTAGCGTACAAAAAGTTTTCGATATGCCGATGACTTATAGCTATTTGACAGCGGTCATGGTAGCCATGGTTGCAGTAACGTTTATCTTACTGCGTGAAGACAGTCGTGCTCAAAAAGCATTAGCAAATCGTCAATATATTGAACATACACCAGTTTACGAAGATGAATAGAATAAATTTTTAAATAGCCTAAATTAAATATGAAGGTGTGCTGTACAGCATGCCTTTTTTTAGTTTAGTGAGCCTGGATAATTTTGTTATACAAAGTCTTGATTTAAAAATAACAAGTTATGCTAGGATTAGGCATGATTTTCAAATTAAAACAACAGGCTTAAATGTCATGAAACTTTCTTCAATTCCTGTAGTCAAGTTACCAGTTGTGGATGCAACAACGGACCCTTTAGATTTATTGGTTCTTGGGCTTGCATTACGTATGAAACAATTAGCGCGCACAAGCCCGAAGTTCATTGAGCTGACACATGATCGCCAATTTCGTATTCAAATTGGAACAGATTTAGGTGTTGCACGTCAGATTATTGTTGATAATGGTCAAATTGATACAGTTTCTGGTACTCCTGAGCAAGCAGACTTCATTTTACAGTTTGCGGATTCAGAACACGGTGTTAAGACTTTGATGAAAGGTGACCCGACAGCATTTATGACAGGAATGCAAAATGGATCAATTAAAATGGAAGGTGATTTTGGCTTACTCGTTTGGTTTAATCAGGTTGCTAAACTGATCCCACCTAAAGTGCCAAAACCAGTTAAAGAAAAAATTAGAGTTGCACGACAATTTTTGAAAGAAAAACTAGGTCGTTAATCTTATGTACAAAAAACCAGTCTGTATGACTGGTTTTTTTATATTAATCAACTTCTAGATTGAATGTCACTGGACCATCATTAATTAAATGTACCTTCATATCTGCTGCAAATATGCCTGTTTCTATATGCTCAAATTGTGATTTGGCGTAGCTCACCAATGCTTCATATAGTGCTTTGGCTTCATTTGGGGGCATAGCTGGCCCAAAGTCTGGACGTAAACCTTTTTGTGTTTGAGCCATTAATGTGAATTGAGAAACCAGCAAGACACCTCCATTGGCTTGGCTGACATTCCAGCCCATTTTGCCCTGTTCATCATCAAAAAAACGATATTTCAGAATTTTGTCGATCAGCTTCTTGCCTTTTTCAAGATTATCTTCTTTTCCTATTCCTAAAAAAACCAAGATACCTTTTTCAATGTGACCTGTGATTTGACCATCTACGATGACTTTGGCTTCCAAAACTCTTTGTAATAATGCACGCATATTTCAACTAAATAGAGTGAGATAAATAAAGCTTAGTTTAACAAATCATGCTCCTGGAAGTTGTAAGTACAAATTTATATATAATCATTTATTACATAAAGCGATTGATTTAATAAAAATTAACGCTTTTACCTATTTGTAAAGTTTTATTAACATTCGCTATGCAGGAAAGGGTATGAATTTAAGAGATTTATTATGTTTAAGCGTTCTTTACTTGTTGCAATGCTTGCTGCAACGACAGCATCAACTCAAGCAGCACCTCTGACGAAGGATAATGGTGCACCTGTAGGTGATAATCAGAACTCAATCACGACTGGTGAATATGGTTCAACTTTACTTCAGGATGTACAACTTGTTCAAAAGTTACAGCGTTTTGGCCGTGAACGTATTCCTGAGCGTGTTGTACATGCACGTGGTACAGGCGCATATGGTGAGTTCGTAGCGACTAAAGATTTATCTGATTTAACAATTGCATCACTGTTTAAAGCGGGGACTAGGACTCCAGTATTCTTGCGCTTTTCTACAGTAATTCACCCTAAAGGTTCACCTGAAACATTACGTGACCCGCATGGTTTTGGTTTGAAATTTTACACACAGGAAGGTAACTGGGACTTGGTTGGTAACAACCTACCAGTGTTCTTTATTCGTGATGCGATAAAATTCCCGGATTTCATTCATGCGATGAAACCATCACCTGTTAATAATGTCCAGGATCCGAACCGTATTTTTGATTTTTTACAAAGTCAGCCTTGGTCTATCAACATGTTGACTTATGTATATTCTAATTTAGGTACGCCTGTAAGTTATCGTAACCTGGATGGTTTTGGTGTACATGCGTTCAAACTATATAACGCCAAAGGCGAATATAAGTATGTGAAATTTAATTTCCGTACCAAACAAGGTCTAAAAGGCATGAATCTTGAAGAAACGAGCAAGATGCAAGCTAAAGACTTTAATCACCTCACCAATGATTTATACAACAATATCAATGCAGGCAATTTCCCTAAATGGGATTTATACATTCAGGTTCTTGATCCTAAAGATCTGGATAAATTTGACTTTAATCCATTAGATGCGACTAAGATTTGGCCGACTAACCTGATCCCGGAAACAAAAGTAGGTACTTTGACATTAAACCGTATGCCAAAGAACTTCTTTAACGAGACAGAGCAATCAGCATTTGCACCAGGTAATCTGGTTCCAGGTATCGAGCCTTCAGAAGATCGTTTATTACAAGGTCGTATCTTCTCTTACTCTGATACTCAAATGTATCGTTTAGGTGCAAATCACCAGCAAATTCCTGTAAACCGTCCAGTTGTTAAGGTTAATAACAACAATCAGGAAGGTGCAATGAATATTACTGAACGTGATTCTAATGTGAATTATGAACCAAGTCTTAAAGAGCCAAAACCTGCTACAGAGACAGCACGTGCAGTTGCAACGCCACTTATGGGCACTGTAATGCAAAAAGCGATTAAAAAGCAGCAAAACTTTAAACAGGCAGGTGAGTTATATCGTTCATATTCTGCGCTAGAAAAAACTGATTTGATTCGCAATTTGGCTGCTGATTTAGGGCAAGTTAAAGATGCAGAAACAAAAAACATCATGTTGTCTTATTTCTATAAAGCAGATGTTGATTATGGAACTCGTTTGACAGCAGCAACGAAGGGTGATCTTGCTGTGGTTAAAGCGAAAGCAGCAAAACTTTCAGATGATTAATTGAATCTAGCTGAATCGGTGACGGGGTAAACCAAAGAGGGATCACCAAAAGAAAGTCCTGTAAAACTCAATCCCTTTCCTGCAACCCTAGGGGAGTTTTACAGGCATTTATCTAACTTCCAAATTGAGATACAAAAATGAAAGTATTGTTGAATGGTTTGATCATGAGTCTTCTCAGCAGTTTGATTATTGCTGTACTTAGCTTGGGAATTACGGAAATTTATGCTCAGGGAGTGAATGTACCTCGGCAGAATAATTTAAATCAGTCTCAGCAAGAGTTAATTGATTTATTTTTTGCTGCAGCCAAAACAGGAAATAATGAAGTTGTTCAAGAGTTTTTGAGTCATGGTTTCCCAGTAGATATTAAAAATAAGGCAGGATATACAGCGCTGATGATGGCAACTTATTATGGTCATCAACCTGTGGTTACAACTTTATTAAAATATGGTTCAAATCGTTGTTTACGTGATGCAAAGGGACATACAGCTTTGATGGGAGCGATTGTTAAGGCTGAATGGAGTATTGCGAAACAGTTGCGAAAAGTTGATTGTGATGTCCAGTCAAAACGGACAGGACAATTAACTGCTGAAGAGTTTGCCAAACAGTTTGGACAAGAAGAAAAGTTAAAAAAACTCTACAAATAGCTATCTTCTGAGAATATTTAAGCGAGAGATATTCTCAATATATAAAAATTATAGTTTTGGTAAAACATTAGATTTGTGTTTTAAAAGTGTGCTTTAATGCAATAAGCACAGTGAAATAACTAAATCTATGTCTCAAATCATTCATTCATTACTAGATACTGACTTGTACAAATTTACCATGCTACAGGTTGTATTACACAAGTTCCCGCAAACTCACAGTGTTTACCACTTTCGTTGTCGTAATTTGGAAGATACCGTTTATCCTTTAACAGATATTCTGGATGATTTGAATAAACAGCTGGATTATTTATGCGAATTAAAATTTACAGAAGATGAACTTCTTTATTTAAGAAAATTTCGCTTCATTAAAAGTGATTTTGTTGATTATCTTGAGCTATTTCAATTAAAGCGCCGTTTCATCAAAGCTGGAATCGATTCAGAAGGACGCCTGGATATTTGGGTCGAAGGTCCAATGGTTCAGGCAATGATGTTTGAAATTTTCGTGCTTGCGATTGTAAATGAACTATATTTCCGCCGGATCCGTGGTGGCGAAGTGCTTGCTGAGGGGGAACGTCGCCTACAGGCAAAAGTTGAATTGATCAAACGCTATGAAAAAGAACAGAATCCGAATGATCCGCCATTTCTTGTTTCTGACTTTGGCACACGCCGCCGTTACAGTCTGGATTGGCAAAGACATGTGATTCATACTCTCCATAAAGCAGCACCAGATGTATTTCGTGGTACAAGTAATGTCCTGATCGCGAAAGAAATGGGGATTTTCCCGATTGGTACTATGGCGCATGAGTTTTTACAGGCTTTTCAGGCATTAGATGTACGTTTACGAGATTTCCAAAAGGCTGCACTTGAGACATGGGTTCAAGAATATCGCGGTGATTTAGGGATTGCCTTGACAGATGTCGTGGGGATGGATGCATTTTTACAAGATTTCGATTTATATTTTGCCAAACTTTTTGATGGCTTACGCCATGATAGTGGTAATCCCTATGAATGGGGAGATAAAGCCTACGCACACTATCGCAAATTGAAAATTGATACCAAAACAAAAATGCTGACCTTCAGTGACGGTCTAAATCTGGAAGCAGCTTGGGATTTGCACCAATACTTTAAAGACCGTTTTAAAGTGAGTTTTGGTATCGGCACTAATTTGACCAATGATATGGGGCAAAAGCCATTAAATATTGTGTTGAAACTGGTTGAGTGTAATGGTCAGTCCGTAGCTAAAATTTCGGATAGTCCAGGTAAGACAATGACTGACAATGATACTTTCCTCGCTTATTTGCGTCAGGTTTTTAATATTACAGAAGAAAGCTGATTTTGATTAGAAGTTTAAAAACTATATTTTGGGTTTTTACTGGGTAATCAGTCGATTAAAAAAATTAAAAATCCTTCATATTTTTAGAGCCAGTTTCGAAATTTATTTGAATCTGGCTCTAAAATATATATCTGTTTTTTTGCTAAACTTTCATAAAAAATCAGCAAAAAGGTGAAATTCACTATGATAAGATGCTTTGGATGATGTATTAAAATTCGAAAAATCTTATGACAGTACCTGCATTTAATTTTGGATTACTCATAGAGGCAGAAGAACTTGTACCCTATCTTGGGCATGAGTTAATTCGTATTGTTGATTTAAGCCGCAGCTCTGTATATGAGCAGTTACATATTCCTCATGCGATTCATTTAAAACCGGGCCTACTCGTCCAGCAACAGGATCAGGCAACAGGTTTGTTACCTGATGAAGCAGGGCTTCAAGCATTAATACAAGCATTAAATATTTCAGAGAATCATCATGTTATTGTTTATGATGATGAAGGTGGTGCCTGGGCTGGCCGTTTGATATGGAACCTGCATTGTTTAGGCTTTCATCAAGTGAGCCTATTGAATGGAGGAATTCATGCATGGCTAGCAGAAGGTTATCCGACCTCATCTGATATTGAGAATCCTGAAAAAATCGACAATTTATTTTCTATTAATTTAAAAGAAGCTTCAAAATATCGTATTCAGTATCTGGAGTTGCTTGAAGATGTGAAGAATCAGGCAGTTCAGTTATGGGATTGTCGAACTACAGAGGAATATACGGGACAGCGTTTAGCGGCCAGACGTGGTGGTCATGTACCAAATGCACGGCATTTTGAATGGAGTACTGCAATTAATCGGCAAAATCATTTAAAATTGCATCCCCTAGAGCGCACACAGCAACGTTTAGAACAATTAGGGTTTCAATTTGATCAGCCAGTGGTTGTGTATTGTCAGTCTCATCATCGTTCAGGATTGGCTTACATCATTGGTCGACTACTTGATTGGGATATTAAAGCTTATGATGGTGCGTGGAGTGAATGGGGCAATCGCCTAGATAGTCCAATTATTACTGGAGAATCACCTTCGTGAGTTTTACGTCTCAATTAAAAAAACAAATTTTTATTCAAGCCCAGCGTGTTGTTCCACAACAAAGTCTTAGTCGAGTTGTCGGTAAAATTGCAGCGAGTGAAAATCCAATTGTAAAAAATTTGGCAATTCAGGCATTTAAGACACAATATGGTATCGACTTATCTATTGCTGAGCAAACTGATGCATTGAAATACAAATCTTTTAATGAGTTTTTTACACGTGCCTTAAAACAAGGGATGCGAGAGATTGATTCCGATCCGTTTAGTGTGGTTAGCCCAGCAGATGGCGCAATTTCACAAATTGGCAAGGTGCGGGATGGGGATGTATTTCAAGCCAAAGGTCAAAGCTTTTCGGTTGAAAAGTTAATCGGTGATCCTCAACTTGCGGAACCGTTTAAGCAAGGTGAATTTGCAACAGTATATCTATCTCCAAAAGATTATCATCGTGTGCATATGCCTTTTGCAGGGACATTGACAGAGACATTGTATATCCCCGGAGAATTATTCTCGGTCAACCAGACGACAGCTGAAAATATTCCTGGATTATTTGCGCGTAATGAACGTATGGTCTGTTTATTTGATACAGAGTTAGGTCGTATGGCAGTTGTACTTGTAGGCGCTATGATTGTAGCGGGTATTGAAACAGTCGCAACTGGTAAGGTAAAACCAACAGGTCGTTTAGAGCTTAATCATCACAATTTAAAACTTGAAAAAGGTAGTGAATTAGGTCGTTTTTACTTGGGTTCTACTGCTGTAGTTTTATTTGAAAAAGATAGAATAGTCTGGGATGAAGCATTCAAGGCAAATTCTAAAGTAGTCATGGGAGAACGCTTGGGAGCAAGCCTTTAAAATAATGATTTTACTTTAAGCAGTATTTAAAAGCCTGATATTTCAGGCTTTTTTTTATTTGGATAATATTTTGTTATAAATATATATCATCATCTCTTGACCAGTTATTTGATCTTCTGTAGATTTTCTTTTTAAGTGGAAGTATTAAAAATGACTTTTCAAAATATTTTAAATATATTTGAAACACTCTCCTCAGGTACGGATGCTTTTAAACAATTAAAAATTGATTGTGAGCATCAGATTTTAAAAGATCCCTCTTCTTTAGAAAATACAGCCTTATATATTATTTATGGTTTTGCAAAAACCTACGTGCTTTTATATGAAGATCAAGCTGTTAGTACAGATTTTTCGTCAACTGCAAAAGCACAGTTACTTGAATATATGCATAAATTAAATGATGCTTTTTTGACACAGCAAAGCGAAAATATTTTACTGACTCTAAATGAAATATCGACACATTATCTAAAAAGTGATCGTGTATTTTAATCGATAGTAAAATATCTTTGTAATTATCTAACTTAATGGTGTTGAAT